>NZ_AYVN01000001.1:835000-964504 GCF_000502815.1 Mesorhizobium sp. LSJC269B00 | reverse complement strand
TCCCTACACGACGCTCTTCCGATCTGTTCACCCGGATTTGGTTTGCTTTGAGCCGCCTAAGGCGCGCCACGAACGGTAACGTTGCCGTCATCGTTGCCTTCACCTTGCCGGTCGTGGTTGGCGGCGCCGGCCTCGGTGTGGAGACATCCTTCTGGTATTACAGCAGCCTTAAGCTGCAGGCCGTTGCCGATGCCGCGGCCTATGCCGGTGCGCTCGAGAAAGTCGCGGGTTCCGATAACCCGACCATCATCGCCGCCGCCACGCAGTCCGCGACCTCGAACAATTTTGCCACGCCGGGCACGATCCAGGTCAACACGCCGCCATTGTCCGGCCCGAACACCGCGAAGAAGGCAGTGGAGGTCATCGTCAAGCAGAACCTCGACCGCTACTTCACGGCGATTTTCAACCAGGCGCCCGTTGCCGAACAGGCAAGGGCGGTGGCGCTGATCAATGACGCCTCCAANTCGGACTCGATTGCCTCGGACGCCATAAAGACGCAGGGCTCGGCGGTGCTCAAGGCCGACTGCCTGATCACGGTCGGCGGCATGGTGCTGAACAATCCGGCGACCACGGTCTGCAAGTCCAACATCACCCAGGCCTTGCCGGCAGCCGATCCTTTCTCCAGCCTGGCGGCGCCGACGGCCGGGAACCCGTGCAAGTCTGTCAACGGCAACAAGACGTCGCAAACACTCCAGCCTGGCACCTACTGTAGCGGCATGAGCCTCAGCGGCAACGNGACGTCGCAAACACTCCAGCCTGGCACCTACTGTAGCGGCATGAGCCTCAGCGGCAACGTCACCCTGCAGCCCGGCGTCTACGTCGTGCAGGGCGGTATGAAGGTCAACGCCAACGCGGTCGTCGCGGGCAGCGGGGTAACCATCTTCATGGCAGGCAGCAACACTGTCAGCATGAACGGCAACGCCAAGGTGACGCTGAGCGCGCCTACCTCCGGAGCCTATTCCGGCGTGCTGTTCTNCTGTCAGCATGAACGGCAACGCCAAGGTGACGCTGAGCGCGCCTACCTCCGGAGCCTATTCCGGCGTGCTGTTCTACGGCGACAGGACCGGGACTGCGGCACAGAGCACCTTCAATGGCACAGCGGACTCGCTTTTGACCGGCGCCATCTATTTTCCCAGGCAGCAGGTCAACTATCTTGGCAACTTCTCGGGGAACGGTGGCTGCACTCAGGTCGTCGCCGACACCATCCAGTGGTCAGGCAGTACGACCATCAAGCAGGACTGCACCAGCCTCGGGATGAAGAACATTCCGGCGACGCAATCCGTTCAGCTCGTCGAGTAGCGGGATGGGTGGGCGGACCTTGCGCATTGTCCTGGACAAATCCGGGATAGCTGCCGTCGAGTTTTCCATGTTGCTGCCCATCCTGTGCCTCGTTTGCCTCGGCATCGCCGACGGCTGGTCCTACGTAACGAGTTACCTGCAGATGCGCGCGGGCGTTAAAACCGCGGCCAATCTCGTAATGGCCGGCGCGTCCAATGACACGGGAACGCAGGCGGTCGCGCTTTCGAGCTGGAACGACAAGCCCGAGGACGCCGCCGTCGTGCTGATCCGCTCCTATTTGTGCGGCGCCACGGTCGTGGATGAGACCACCATCTGCGGCGGAACAAAGCTGCCGACTGTCTTCGTCCAGATAACGGCCACGGGCACCTGGGTGCCCCCGTTCAACTTCGGTGTTTTCCCGGACCCGCGCGCGATCAGCCATCAGGAGGTGATCCGTGTCCGCTGAAAGGATCGGATCCAGGTGGCGCCGTGACTGCTCCGGCGCAGCCGGGCTGGAATTCGCCTTGATCGCGCCTTTTCTGGTGATGCTTTTGTTCGGAATCTTCGCCTTCGGCTGGGCCATGAATGCCGTGTCGACCGTCCGCTATACACTGGAAACCTCTTCCCGGGCGCTGCAGCTGAACAACACGCTTTCGCAGAGCGACATCCAGGCCATCGCCACGCAGAAATTGGTGAACCTGGGTCTGCAGAACGTCATTGTGACGATCGCGATCGACCCTGCCAGCGGCGGCTTCAAGATGGCGCATCTGACCGCNTATGCCTTCGTCATCGCTTTCCCGTATTTCGACCAGTATCCGATAAATTACGCCACGACCGTCACGGTGCCCCTGGTTGCCAGCTAGGATACGGCCGGCTTCGTTGAGTTGGCGGCGCCGAACTCAGACCGTAACGGATCGACTGGGAACCATCGCTCGATCTGGAATTGTACTTGCAAGAGGTCGATTCTCTTCGCGGCTGTAGATGCTTAAAGCTCGCTCGTGAGACCTCAGGGATGGACTTTTTCTACGGAACTAAAGTCAGGCTGCTTGCTTGGTCGCGTCCGTGAAAATCACCGAAAACCAGTCCATCAGTGCTGCAACATGCCGACAGGCTATCTCAGTCACCAAGCCTTTGATCTTGCTGGTGATCCCGACAGGAATCGAACCTGTGACCTACAGATTAGGAATCTGCCGCTCTATCCTACTGAGCTACGGGACCACGCGGCCCGACACATAGCCGCTTCCGATCGTTTCGCCAAGAGGCTCGCCGAAGGCAATGAAGAGGCCGGCCGAAGGCAATTCGGCCGGCCTTTCGGCGGCATATGTCAGGCTGCGAGCGCCGTTTCGGCCAGTTTCACCCAGTAGCTCATGCCGTGCGGGATGACTTCGTCGTTGAAGTCGTAGGCCGGATGGTGGAGGCCGGCGGTCTCGCCATTGCCGATGAAGATGAAGGCGCCAGGGCGGGCTTCCAGCATGTAGGAGAAGTCTTCGCCGCCCATCACCGGCTGGATGGCGCGGTGGACCTGGGTGTCGCCGGCGACATTTGCCGCGACATCGCCGGCAAAGACCGTTTCTTCCGGATGATTGAAGGTCACGGGATAGTTGGCGTCATAGTCGACAGTGATCGTCGCGCCGAAGGCGGTGGCTATTCCTTCGCAGATGGTGCGGATGCGCTCTTCCGATTTCTTGGCGATCTCTTTCTTCAGTGTGCGCACCGTGCCGGCAATCTCGGCGGTCTCGGGAATGACGTTGTAGGCGTCGCCGGCGTGGAACTTCGTCACCGAAACCACCACCGCCTCGACCGGATCGGTGCTGCGCGAAGCGACCGTCTGAAGGGCGCCGACCAGCTGGCTGGTGATGACGATCGGGTCGATCGTGCCGTGCGGCATCGCCGCATGGCCGCCGCGGCCCTTGACCGTGATGGTGAACTCGGCGGTCGCCGCCATGATCGGGCCCGGCCGGATGGCGAACTGGCCCACCGGCAGGCCCGGCATGTTGTGCATGCCAAAGACGCGCGAAATGTCGAAACGCTCCATCATGCCGTCCTTGACCATCTCGTTGCCGCCGCCGCCGCCCTCTTCGGCCGGCTGGAAGATAACCGCGACCGAACCGGCGAAATTGCGCGTTTCGGTCAGATATTTGGCGGCGCCCAAAAGCATCGCCGTATGGCCGTCATGGCCGCAGGCATGCATTTTGCCAGGAATGGTCGAGGCATAGGGCTTGCCGGTGATCTCGTTGATCGGCAGCGCGTCCATGTCGGCGCGCAAGCCGATGGTCGCGCCTTGCCCCTTGCGGCCATGGATGATGCCGACGACGCCGGTCTTGCCGAGGCCCGTCACCACGTCGTCGCAGCCGAATTCCTTCAGCTTCTCGGTGACGAAGGCGGCGGTCTTGAAGACATCGAAATTCAGTTCTGGCGTCTGGTGCAGATGGCGTCGCCAGCCGGCAACTTCATCCTGCATCTCGGCGGCGCGGTTGAGAATCGGCATAATGGTTCCATCTCGCTGTTGGAGCAGACGATCTGGCCTGCTTGATTGCAATTGTGATTGCCATGCTTGTTGCCATCTTGGCACTTTGCCATCTTGGCGTCACATAGGGTAAATAGCACCCCAGACAATGTGATCCGGAAATTGAGGGCCGGATCAGGTCATGCTGGCCATCGCGTAACGAAATCTTACGGAGCCAGGGGCGACTACGGCAAGAGGCGATTTCGGATTCCATGATGCGGCACAGCCATATCCTCAAATTACTGCTAACGGGCGGCTTGGCGCTACCCATGCTGGCTGGGCCAGCTTTGGCCAATCCGGTGATCCTGTTCGACCTCAACAGCGGCAAGGTTCTGCAGCACCAGGACGCATTCAAGCGCTGGTATCCCGCTTCGCTGAGCAAGCTGATGACCGCCTATGTCACCTTCCGGGCGATTGCCGCCGGCGAGGTCCAGCTCGATTCACCGATCAAGGTGACCAAGCATTCGGCGGGCGAACCGCCCAGCAAGATGGGCTTCAAGCCGGGCTCGGTGATGCGGCTCGACAATGCGTTGAAGATGATGCTGGTCAAATCGGCCAACGATATCGCCATGGCCATCGGCGAAAACATAGGCGGCTCGCAGGCCGGATTCGCCGTTCGCATGAATGCGGAGGCGGCGCGGCTCGGCATGACCGGAACGCATTTCGTCAATCCGAACGGACTGTTTTCGCCGGAGCAGTATACGACGGCGCGCGATCTTGCCCTGCTGGTGATGGCGATCCGCAAGGAATTCCCGCAATACGCCCCCTGGTTCTCGATCGAAGGCCTTGCCGTCGGCAAGAAGGCGATCTCCAACTACAATCTCTTGATCGGGCGCTATCCCGGCGCCGACGGCATGAAAACCGGGTTCGTCTGTCCCTCGGGCTTCAACATGATCGGCTCGGCGACACGCAATGGCCGCACGCTGGTCGCGGTCGTGCTCGGCGAAAAATCGGCGATCAGCCGTGCCGAGACCGCCGCCAGGCTGCTCGACCAGGGCTTTGCCACGCCCGACCCGAACTGGCTCACGGTCGCGGCCATGCCTTCCTATGGCGATACAATGTCACCCAACGACATGCATGATGAGATCTGCAGGAAGAAGGCGCCGCACGAGCAGTCCGAGGCGGCTCCGCCGGTGGCCGCGAAGGGTGCCGACGTGCCGAAATCGTCCTATCAGGAAAAGCTCGACCACGTGCCGACGCTGGTTGCCGTGGGCCTCGGCGGCGCCACCGGGCCGGCGCCGAAGGCGATGCTCGACCAGGGCGGCCAGGAATACGCCGATGTGCCGCTGCCGAGCTGGCGGCCAGACATTCCGGCGCCAAAGGGCGCCGAACCGGCCGTGGTGGGCCAGGCAACCGCGGTGCAGGGCGACCAGCTGGTCAAAGCCGCGAACTAGGCGATGGCTGGCTTTCCGATACCCGTCACGGTGGTCACCGGCTTCCTCGGCGCCGGCAAGACGACATTGCTCAACCGGCTGCTCAAAGATCCGGCACTGGTCGACACGGCCGTCATCATCAACGAATTCGGTGAGGTGGCGATCGACCACCTGCTGGTCGAGCAGGCCTCGGACGGCATCATCCAGTTGTCCGACGGCTGTCTGTGCTGCACGGTGCGCGGCGAACTGGTCGATACGCTGGCTGACCTCGTCGACCGGCTGCAGACCGGCCGTATCGCCCGCCTTGCCCGCGTCGTTGTCGAAACCACCGGGCTCGCCGATCCGGCGCCGGTGCTGCAGTCGATCATGGCGCATCCCGCCCTTGTGCAGGCCTTCCGACTTGATGGCGTCATCACGCTGGTCGACGCGGTCAACGGCAATGCGACGCTCGACGGCCATGTCGAGGCGGTCAAGCAGGTGGCGGTCGCCGATCGCATCGTGCTGACCAAGGTCGATCTGGCCAGCGATCCCGGCGACGTCGATGCTTTGCGAACGCGACTCCATCAGCTCAATCCAGGCGCCGTGGTGCTGGACGCCGGCGACGGCCGAACCGGCGTCACGGCGCTGTTCGATTGCGGCCTCTACAATCCGGCGACCAAATCCGCCGATGTCCGGCGCTGGCTCGGCGAAGAAGCCGCCCATGAGCACCACCATCATCATGATCATGACCACGGCGAGCATGAGCACCACCACCGCCACGATTCCCGCGTGCGCTCCTACTCGCTGGTCCATGACGGCCCGGTGCCGTTTTCGGCGATCGAGATGTTCCTCGACCTGCTGCGTTCTGCGCATGGCGACAAGCTTTTGCGGATGAAGGGCATCATCGAGCTTGCGGAGGACCCGTCGCGGCCGCTTGTCGTCCACGGGGTGCAGAAGATCCTGCACCCGCCGGCGCGGCTGCTGGCCTGGCCGGACGGCCAGCGCGGCACCAGGCTGGTGCTGATCACGCTCGATATGCCGGAAGACTATGTGCGCCGGCTGTTTTCCGCCTTCACCAACCGGCCGTCAATCGACACGCCGGATCGCGCGGCGCTGGAGAGCAATCCGCTGGCGATAGCCGGGGGCTGATTGTCAGGCTCGCTATGCGCCGCGTTCGACCAGGAAGCGGTGGCCGCCGCTGACGGCTGATGTTTCAACAAGCTGGTGGCCAGCGTCGGCGCAAAAGGCGGGG
This sequence comes from Mesorhizobium sp. LSJC269B00, assembly GCF_000502815.1. Classification (NCBI taxonomy): domain Bacteria; kingdom Pseudomonadati; phylum Pseudomonadota; class Alphaproteobacteria; order Hyphomicrobiales; family Phyllobacteriaceae; genus Mesorhizobium; species Mesorhizobium sp. LSJC269B00. Next base: position 958,116 of record NZ_AYVN01000001.1, on the reverse strand, counting down.
ATGTCGATGACCGCCAGCGGGTCGGTGGTCTCCAGCCAAAGCCGGCTGCCCGGCTGCATTGCCGCCAGGCGTTTTTTCGCCTTGAGAACGGGCAGGGGGCAGTTCAGGCCCTTGAGGTCATAGATCGCGGTGTGATTTGTTTGTTTGTCTTCATGCATGTCTTTGTCCCAAAACCGCTGCGCACTTTTGGGCGACATGCATCGGCAAGGCGAAAAACCTCAGCCGCCGAACATGCCTAGCAGCTTGTTCTTGATCTTCGACATCCGGCTTTCGTCCGCCGGCGGTTCTGCAGGCGCCGCCTCGACGCTCGCAGTGGCGACCGGCTGCTGGGCGGCCTGCTTGGCTGCTTCCTTTTCGGCCAGCGCTTGGGCCTTTGCCGCTTGCTTTTCAGCCAGTGCCTGGGCCTTGGCGGCTTTCGCAGCCTCGATGGCAGCAACCCGCTGTTCCTCGGCCTTGCGCTTGGCTTCCTTCTCTGCGTCCAGCGCCGCCATCTTGCGGCCGGCGGGCGAATCGATGCGCCCCATGCGCGCCGTCTCGGTCAGCGTGCCGTCGGAATTCAGCGACGGCGGTTCGATCGGCACGCGCTCGCCCCGGGCGCGGCGCTTCGACCAGTCGGAAACGATGGCGGCTTCCTTGATGCCGGCAATGGTCGGCTTGGGCGCCGGCACGCTGGCTTTGACCGCGCCGGTGAAGGCCGCGTCATAGCTGCTTTGATAGGCGTTGAGTGCGCTCTTCAGCGAATCCGGCTGCGTGGTCGCCGGGCAGGCGCCGGTCGGATCGAATGTCGTGCCCTCAGGCGCCACCTGGTTGAAGACATAGCGCTTGTCGCAGACATCGACCTTCGGTGGCACCTTGGTGATCTCGAAATTGTCGTAACCGACCTTCAGCATCTTCCAGAACTCATAGTTCGGGTCGTTGCGGTAGCGCGCCATGTTGGCGGCGGTCATGCGGAACGGGAAGGCCTGGATCTGGAACTCGGTCTGGCCGCCCTGGAAGGCATCGCGACCAAAAGCGTAGATCTGCTCGATCTGCGGATCGGTCATCGAATAACAGCCCGACGACGAGCAGGCGCCGTGCACCATCAGATTGGCGCCGGTGCGGCCATTGGCACGGTCATAGGCGTTGGGATAGCCGATGTTGAAGGACAGATGATAGTTCGAGCGCGGATTCATCTGCGACGGGCGGACCGTATAGAAACCTTCCGGCGCCTGGCGGTCGCCCTCGGTGTATTTTGGGCCGAGCTTGCCCGACCATTTGCAGATGTCGTAGCTGGCGACCATCTCGTAGCGGCCGGTGGTCTTGGCCTTCCAGATTTCGAGCTTGCCTTCTTCCTTGAAGATGCGGGCCATCACCGACGAGGTGCGGATCATGCCCTTGGCCTTCATGTCGGCCAGGATCTTGTCCGGCAGCGGCTTGCTGGCTTCCGGCGCAAAATTCTTCATCGAGGAATCGTTGCAGCCGGCAACGCCAAGCGCGGCGATCAGAAGTCCAGTGCGGGCAAGCTTGGTAAACATGGATACGGCTATGTCTTTTTCTCGCGTCACGGCCGGATAGCGCCCGGGCCTGCATGCTGAACACCGACGGACCCTAAGCCCGTTAACCTTGAAAATTCCTTACCGCAAGCATCGGAAGGCGCCCCCCACGGCAATTCGCTCGGTGTCACGGATTTTTTATTGAGCCGAATGCGGCGGCATTTTTGTGGCGAAATTGCTCCTTGACGCCACATTGCGGTGCGCTGCCGGCAAAAATCAGAGGCTGCGGCCCATCGCCAGATATTTTTCGCGGCGCTGTTCGCGAAAATCGGTGTTGGCGCCGGCAAAATCCTTCATCGTCTTGGCGATGAGGTCGCCGGTGGCGGCGATCACCGTTTCGGGCGCGCGCTGGGCGCCGCCGAGCGGCTCGGCAATGATGGCGTCGATGATCTTCATTTCCAGAAGGTCCTGGGCGGTGATCTTCATGTTGGTCGCCGCATCTTTCGAGCGCGTGGTGTCGCGCCACAGGATCGAGGCAGCGCCTTCCGGCGAGATCACCGAATAGATGGCGTGTTCCAGCATGTAGACGCGGTTGGCGGTGGCGATCGCAATGGCGCCGCCCGAACCGCCTTCGCCGATTACAACCGAAATCGATGGCACTTTGAGGCCGAGGCAGGCCGAGGTTGAGCGGGCGATGGCTTCAGCCTGGCCGCGTTCCTCGGCGCCAACGCCGGGGTAAGCGCCGGCGGTGTCGACCAGCGTCAGAAGTGGGATCTGGAAACGGTCGGCAAGTTCCATCAGCCGCACGGCCTTGCGGTAGCCTTCAGGGCGCACCGAGCCGAAATTGTGCTTGAGCCGGCTCGCCGTGTCGGAGCCCTTTTCCTGGCCGATGACGGCCACCGGTTCGCCGCGGAAGCGGGCGAAGCCGCCGATGATCGCCTGGTCCTCGCCGAAATTGCGGTCGCCGGCGAGCGGCGTGAAATCGCTGAACAAGCCCTTGATGTAGTCGAGGCAATGCGGCCTGTCGGTGTGGCGCGCGACCTGCACCTTCTGCCACGGCGTCAGCGCCTTGTAGATGTCGCGCAGCGCGTCGCGCACGCGCTTCTCGAGCCGGCTGATTTCGTCGCCGACGTCGACCGCCTCGCCATTCTCGGCAAGCTTCTTCAGCTCGAGGATCTTGAGTTCAAGGTCCTGCACCGGCTTTTCGAAATCGAGGTAATTGTACATTCTTGAGCGGACCGATGCGTCGGAAGGCAAACATCGCGCAGATGTAGGCTCCGCGCGGGCACGTTGCCCTCACATAGCGATATGAGGCCTAGTCGGCAAGCGGATGATGATCGTTGACCAGCCGCACCAACCGCTCTTCCAGCACATGCGTGTAAATCNCTGCGTGGTCGAGATATCGGCGTGGCCGAGCAGCTGCTGCACCGCCCTGAGATCGGCGCCGTTCTGCAGGAGATGGCTGGCGAAAGCATGGCGCAGCACATGCGGCGAAATTTTCGCCGCCGATATGCCGGCCCGCGCGGCAAGGCCTTTGAGATCGCGGGCAAAGACCTGCCGGGAGAGAAAGCCGCTGTCGCCGGCGGCCGGGAAGAGAAACGGGCTGTCGGCGAAAGCCGGCACCGTGGCCCGGGCTGTGAGCCAAGCCCGCATCGCCGTGCGGGCCTTGGCCGACAGCGGCACCATGCGCTCCTTGTCGCCCTTGCCGCGCACCATGAAGAAGCGGTCGTCGCGCTGGGCGACGGTCACCGGCAGGCCGACTAGTTCGGAGACGCGCAAGCCGGTGGCATAGAGCACCTCCACCAAAGCGTGCAGGCGCAGTGCAGCCACCCGGTCACCATTGACGGCATCGCCTGTCTCAAGCGCGGCGCGGTCGAGCAGCCGACCGGTATCGGCCTCGCTCATCGTCTTGGGCAGCGGCCGGCCCTTTTTCGGACTGTCCAGCGTGCCGGTCGGGTCGTCGCCGCGCAAGCCCTCGGCGTAGAGAAACTTGAAGAACTGGCGGATCGCCGACAGTTTGCGCGCCTGCGACGTCGACGCAAAGCCGCGCGCCGCGATATCGTCGAGATAGGCGCGGATGTCGGCTGCGGCGGCAGCGGCAAGCCCGCCGGCAATCTGCTGCGAAGCGTCTTCGAGATCACGGCGGTAGGAAGACAGCGTGTTTGCAGCAGCACCGCGTTCGGCGCTCATCATCTCGAGAAAGGCTTCGATGCGAGCCGCGCTGTTCATGTTCCAGGGGTCAGTTTTGGGTCAGTTTTTCTTGGGGTTCAGCTTTTCCGGTGGGATGCGCACGGTAATTTCGGCTTTTTTCGGCTCTACGAACATCGCCAGCGCCACCATCGTACCATAGGCAATGCCGGCAAGAATCATCATCGTCACGACAAAGCGGAACAGTGTCGGCATCAATCTTCGCCCGTCTTCTTGCTCTGCGATTCCAAGCCCTGTGTCCTTATGGGACGCTAATTCCGTCAATTCAAGGACGAAGGGCTCTGCGTGCGAAAGGCGCTATGCTTGACGCAAACGGGCTTTTGATGTCGATACGCCGGCAAAGACGGCTTAGAAGCAGCATGGTCTCATGAACGCGTTACCAGCAAATCCTCCCGGCGATAGCCATGCCGCGCTACTCGACAGGCTGGGCAACCGCTCGATCGTCTTTGTCGGCCTAATGGGCGCCGGCAAGACGGCGATCGGCCGCAAGGTGGCGACGATGCTGTCGCTGCCCTTCGTCGACAGCGACCAGGAGATCGAAACCGTGTCGCGCATGACGGTGCCGGAACTGTTCGAACGCTATGGCGAGACCGAATTCCGGGCATTGGAGCAGCGCGTCATCCTGCGCGTGCTGGAGAGTGGGCCGCAGGTGCTGTCGACCGGCGGCGGCGCGTTCATGAATGCGCAGACGCGGGAAGCGATCGCCGGGCATGGCGTGTCGGTGTGGCTGAAGGCCGAGATCGACCTGTTGATGGAACGCGTGTCCAAGAAGCAGAACCGGCCGTTGCTCAAAAGCGCCGATCCGCGCGCCGTGCTCGAGCGACTGATGGGCGAGCGCTACCCGGTCTATGCCACGTCCAACATCACCGTGCCGACACGCGACGACCGCAAGGAGGTCATTGCGACGGAGGTTGTCGACGCGCTGTGCGGGCATTTCGGCATTCCGGCTCCGACTGCGCCAGGCGAGGTGCGGCTGTGAGCGAACCGGTCACTGTCGAGGTCGGCCTTGGCGAGCGTGCCTATGACATCCTGATCGGCCCTGGCCTTTTGGCGCGCGCCGGCGCCGAGATTTCGCGCCGCCTGCCCGGCACGAGGGCGGCGGTGGTCACCGACGACAATGTCGCGGCGGCACATCTCGACGCGCTGAAGGCCGGTCTGGAAACAGGCGACATCCAGCCTGCCGTCATCACTTTGCCGGCCGGCGAAAAGACCAAGAGCTTTGCCCATCTCGAAGAGGTGGTCGACGGCGTGCTCGCCGCCAAGCTGGAGCGCGGCGATGTCGTCATTGCGCTCGGCGGTGGCGTCATCGGCGACCTGACCGGCTTTGCCGCCGGCATCGTGCGCCGCGGCATGAATTTCGTCCAGATTCCAACCTCGCTGCTGGCGCAGGTCGATTCCTCGGTCGGTGGGAAGACCGGCATCAACAGCCCGCGCGGCAAGAATCTGGTCGGCGTCTTCCATCAGCCGAAGCTGGTGCTGGCCGACACCGAAGTGCTCGACACGCTGCCGATCCGCGAATTTCGCGCCGGCTATGCCGAGCTTGCCAAATACGGGTTGATCGACCGACCGGCGTTTTTCGCCTGGCTGGAAGCGAACTGGGAAAAGGTGTTCGCCGGTGGTGCGGAACGGGCGGAGGCGATCGCCGGGGCCTGCCGCGCCAAAGCCGATGTCGTCGCCCGCGACGAGTTCGAAACCGGCGACCGCGCACTGCTCAATTTTGGCCACACGTTCGGCCATGCGCTGGAAGGCGCCACACAGTATGATGGCGCCCGCCTCGTCCATGGCGAAGGCGTCGCCATCGGCATGGCGCTGGCGCACCGCTTTTCCGCAAGGCTCAATCTGGCCAGCCCGGACGACGCGGCGCGGGTCGAGGCGCATCTTCGCGCCGTCGGTCTACCCTGGCGGATGGCCGACATCCCTGGTGAGTTGCCCGATGCCGAGGCGCTGCTTGGCTTCATCACCCAGGACAAGAAAGTGTCGCGCGGCGCGCTGACCTTCATCCTGACGCGCGGCGTTGGCCAGGCTTTTATTGCCAAGGATGTACCGACGTCGGAGGTGCTTTCGTTCCTCAGCGAAAACCATCCGGGCCAGGAAAGCCGGCGGCGATGATCAACGAACCCGGCTGGACCGTCGTCGCCGTCCTTGCCATCCTTACCCTGCTGGTCCTGGCCGTGCGCACGCGCCTGCTTGCCATGTTCGGCTATGAGTTGTCGCGCATCGAGCCGCAGCGCTCGACCCAGGACGAGTTGCGCGGCGCGGTCGACGATTTCCGCCGCGACGGCCAGATGGTGCGAGAGGACCGCGACCGCGTCGGCGGGCTGTTCGATCTCGCCGAACTCGAAGTCTCCGACATCATGGTCCATCGCACCAATATGCGCTCGGTCAATGCCGACAATGGGCCGGAAGCGGTGGTGCGCGAGATCCTGCAAAGCCCACACACCCGCATGCCGTTGTGGAAAGGCTCGCTCGACAACATTGTCGGCGTGCTGCACGCCAAGGACCTGCTGCGAGCGCTGAACGAGGTCGGCAACGACTTTTCCCGGATCGACGTGATGAAGATCGCGTCGAAGCCGTGGTTCGTGCCCGACACCACCACGCTGCAGGAACAACTCAACGCCTTCCTGCGCGCCAAGGCGCATTTCGCTATCGTCGTCGACGAATATGGCGAGGTCGAAGGGCTGGTGACGCTGGAGGACATTATCGAGGAGATCGTTGGCGAGATCGCCGACGAGCACGATGTCGACATTCAGGGCGTCAAGCAGGAGGCGGACGGTTCCGTGGTCGTCGACGGCACCGTGCCGATCCGCGATCTCAACCGGGCGCTCGACTGGAACCTGCCTGACGAGGAAGCGACCACCATTGCCGGGCTGGTCATCCACGAGACGCAGTCGATCCCCGAGGAAAAGCAGGCTTTCACCTTCCACGGCAAGCGCTTCGTGGTGATGAAACGCGACAAGAACCGGATCGCCAGGATCAGGATCAGGCCGGCGGGCGAATCCTAAAGGTCCGAGCAGGCCCGCAACAGAACGCTCTTTGCCGAGTTTATGCCGCGATCTGGCTCGTAGACCGTTCGTGGATTGTCGCACCGGTTTGAGCGTCAACTGCAACCAGGCTGACCTCGTAGCCCCAGAGGCTGCGTACATGGCGGAGCGTCGCGTCACGGCTGGCGCCTTCGAGCACAACACCATCCTTTACCCTGTGTTGCAGCCGCAACTGCCGGTCGCCGAGCAGGTCGACATCAATCACCTGGATGTCCGGCCGATTCGCTCCAAGGTCGTAACTGTGGGCAAGCTGGGCGCGTATCTTGTGATAGCCACGTTCGTTGTGGATCGAGGCGACTTCGAAATGCGGTTGGTCGGCTCCATCGCCAAGCACGAAGAACCGCCATTTTCGGATCAAGCTCGGGCTGAGATACTGGCGGATAAAGGATTCGTCGCGGTGGTTGGCCCAGGCCTCAAGCAGGACCTCGCGCCAGTTGCCATGTCCTGCAATGTCCGGGAACCAGTCGCGGTCCTCCGCCGTCGGCTCGGTCGAAATGCGCTGTATGTCCTGCATCATGTCGAGGCCGAGGGCATAGGGATTGATGCCTGAAAACCGGGGATCGTCAAAGGCCGGCTGGAAGATCACGTTCGAATGGTTGCGCAGGATTTCGAGCATGGCACCTTCGCCGATCCGGCCACGATCGAATAGCATGTTCATGAGCGTATAATGCACGAAGGTGGCGCAGCCTTCATTCATCACTTGAGTCTGTCGCTGCGGGTAGAAATATTGCGCGATGACGCGGACGATCCTGATGATCTCGCGCTGCCAGGGTTCCAGGGTCAGGCTGTTCTTCTCGAGGAAATACAGGAGGTTTTCCTCGGGCAGGTTGAGCGATCTCTTGCGCTCCGCCATCCCTTGATCCTCATTGCCGGACTTGTTTTTGTTCTGCGACGGCGGCAGCGTGCGCCACAGATCGTTGTAGGAGCGCTCTTCGTATTCGAGGCGCTCGCGAAGCCCTTCGCGCTGTCGCTCCGACGAGAGCTTTGGCGGCCGGTGGTAGCGGAACACCCCTTGTTCCATCAGCGCATGGGCGGAATCGAGAATGGCCTCCACTGCTGCAAGGCCGTGCCGCTCCTCGCACCGGGCGATGTAGCCCTTGGCGAAGTCCAGATAACCCAGGATTGCCCCGGCGTCGGTCCATTGCTGAAACAGATGATTGTTCTTGAAGAAATGATTGTGGCCAAGCGCCGCGTGGGCCGTCACAAGGGCCTGCAACGCCATGGTGTTTTCCTCCATGAGGTAGACGATGCAGGGATTGGAGTTGATGACCAGTTCATAGGCCAGCCCCCGACCACCCTTACGGTAAAGAAGCTCCTGGTGAAGGAAATGTTTGCCGAACGACCAATGCCGATACATCAGTGGCATGCCGATAGATGAGTAGGCGTCGAGCATCTGCTGGGAGGAGATTATCTCTATCTGGACCGGGTAAGTATCGAGATGCAACTCGTCGACCGCGATCGCCTCGATCTCTTCAAAAGCCCGCGATAATTTCTCGAAATTCCAGTCAGAACCGGAAAACAACAAATTCGTTTCGTTGGCTCGCCTGACCATCTCTCTCTCTCAAGCGCTCTTGATGGCCGCCGGCTGCCTGGCGAAGAGCCGGTGGAAGACCGGGTAAATATCCGCGGGAGCAGCGATGCGGCTCATCTGGAAGTTGGGCCATTTCAGCTCGATCGTACTGTAGGCGCGCCAAAGCGACGTCCCGTTTTCGGTAGCACCGAATATGTGGCTCTCGCGTTCGTCGATGATCTCGACATAGGCGAAATACTGGCACAGGCGCATGAGCTTGCCGTTCATGAGCTCTATGCATCGCTCGGAATCGGTGGTGAAATTGTCCCCGTCAGAGGCCTGCGCGGCGTAAATGTTCCACTCGCTGGCAGGATAGCGCTGGCCGATAATGCGGTGCATTTCGTCGAGCGCGGTGGAGACGATCGTACCGCCGCTCTGCGTGTTGTAGAAGAACGTGTCCTCATCCACTTCGTGCGCCTCATGGGTATGGCGGATGAAGACGATCTCCGTGCGTTCGTAGCGCCGTTTCAAGAACAGGTGCAGCAGCACGAAGAAGCGTTTGGCCAAGTCCTTTTCGCGTTGGCCCATCGATCCGGACACGTCCATAAGGCAGAACATGACGGCATTGGCATTCGGCACCGGCCGGGCGTCGAAGCGGTTGAATCGGATATCGACCGGATCGACAAAGGCAATTCGCCTGCGCCGTCGCTCCAGCCGGTCAAGCTCGTCGCGTAATTCCGCGATGCGCTGGCGCACCGCCGCGCCGGCCGGGGCCGACTCAAGCGTGACGATTTCCCGGAGGATCGCCTCCAGTTCCTGCTGCGTGGGGCGCCTCAGCGCAATGCGCCGGCCTAGGCTGTTGCGCATGGTGCGGCCGGCATTGATGTTGGTCGGGGAACCGGTTGCCGCGAAGCCGGCCCGGCGCGGCTTGAAGGCAAGGATTTCCTTGAGATTGAGCTTAACCAGGTCGGGCAGTTCGAGATCCTCAAAAAAGAGTTCGAGCACCTCCTCGCGTGACAGCACGAAACGAAAATCGTCTTCCGACGCCGTGTTTCCTGGCGACGACGCCGCGCCGCCCCCATGCGGCTTCGGGAGCAGGTCTCCAGGGGAAAAATGCCTGTTGCCCGGAAGGATGTGTCGGCGCCGTCCGCTGGCCCTGTCATCGTTGAAGCTCGGCTCGGCCGTTTTCCTTTCCGGCATGGGCACGGCGTGCTCGGTATCCACGTCGGCGATCCTGCCAGTGCGGATTTGATCGCGAATGCTCCGCTTCAACTCCTCGCGAGCACGCCTGAGGAAGCGCTGTCGATTGCCAAGGCTCTTGTCCTTGGGGTTCAGGCGACGGTCGATGAAGATCGGCATGGAACCATCCGGCTCTGTCAACCCGCCTTGTTCACCCGCATGTACCAGTCCACCAGCCGGCGTACCTGCCGTTCTGTGTAGCCACGCTCGATCATGCGCTGTACGAATTCGTTATGGCGCTTTTCCGTAACGCTGTCTTGCTTGGAGCCGAAGCTGATCACCGGCAAGAGGTCCTCGACCTGTCCGAACATCCGCTTCTCGATGACCTCGCGCAGTTTTTCATAGCTGGTCCATGACGGGTTGCGGCCGTGGTTTCTTGCGCGAGCGCGCAGAGTGAACTTCACCACCTCGTTACGGAAGTCTTTGGGATTGGCGATGCCTGCCGGTTTCTCGACCTGCGAAAGTTCGTTGTCCAGGATCTCCCGGTTGAGGATCTGGCCGGTGTCGGGGTCCTTGTAGTCCTGGTCCTCAATCCAGGCATCCGCATAGGCGATGTAGCGGTCGAAGAGGTTCTGGCCGTATTCGCTATAGGACTCCAGATAGGCCTTCTGGATTTCGTGGCCGATGAACTCGGCGTAGCGCGCCGCAAGCTCCGACTTGATGAATTCAAGATAGGCCGCTTCCGTTTCCTTCGGGAACTGCTCCCGCTTGATCGCCTCCTCCAGAATGTACATCAGATGCACAGGATCGGCGGCCACCTCCTCATTATCGAAGTTGAATGTCTGCGAAAGGATCTTAAAGGCAAAGCGCGTGCTGACGCCCGTCATGCCTTCATCGACGCCGGCGGCGTCGCGATATTCTTGGACCGACTTTGCCCTGGGATCGACTTCCTTCAGATTTTCGCCGTCATAGGCGCGCATCTTGGTGTAAAGCGGCGAGTTGTCGTGCTCGGCCAAGCGCGTCGAAACTGCAAAGCGGCTGAGGATGTCCAAAACTTCAGGGGCACAGGGGCTGGCGGCCAACTCGCTCTCACGCAGCAATTTCTCATAGATCTGCCTCTCTTCGGTGATCCGCAGGCAATAGGGTACCTTGACCACCAGGATGCGATCGAGAAACGCCTCGTTGTTCTTGTTGCTCTTGAACTGTTGCCATTCCGACTCGTTGGAATGGGCGACGATGATCCCCTGGTAGGGAAAGGCGCCGAAATTTTCAGTGCCGTTGTAGCTGCCTTCCTGTGTCGCGGTCAGCAGCGGATGCAGAACCTTGATGGGTGCCTTGAACATCTCGACGAATTCAAGCAGACCTTGCGTGGTCCGGTTCAGGCCACCGCTATAGGAATAGGCATCGGGGTCGGACTGGCTAAAATTTTCCAATTGCCTGATGTCGACCTTGCCGACCAGGGCCGAGACATCCTGATTGTTCTCATCGCCAGGTTCGGTCTTGGCAATGCCGATCTGGCGCAGCCGCGAAGGCATCAGCTTGACGACGCTGAATTTGGAAATGTCGCCAGACAATTCGTCGAGGCGCTTGGCCGCCCATGGCGAAATCAATCCGTTCAGCCGGCGCCGGGCTATGCCGTATTTATCCTCTAGCAGATCACCCATGTGATCGGGATGGAACAGCCCAAGCGGCGACTCGAAAACCGGGCTGATCTGGTTGCCGACCTTCAGCGTGTAGATCGGGCGCTGCTCCATCAGTTTCTTCAGGCGCTCGGCCAGAGAGGATTTGCCGCCGCCGACCGGGCCGAGGAGATAGAGGATCTGCTTGCGTTCTTCGAGCCCCTGCGAGGCATAGCGGAAATATCCAGCTATGCGCTCGATCGTATCCTCCATTCCATAGAAGTCAGAAAAATGAGGGTAGATCTTGAGGGTCCGATTCGCGAAAATGCGGCCGAGGCGCTCGTCTTTGCTGGTGTCAACCAGTTTTGGTTCGCCGATTGCGTCGACCATCCTTTCGGGCGCCGAAGCGTACATCGATTTGTCTTCCCGACAGGCAAGAAGATACTGTTGGATGCTGACCTCTTCGTCCGCCGCATTGGCATAAATTTCCGAAAAAAGATCGAAGACGTCGGATTGGGTTGCACGCATGATGTTCTGCCCTCGGAGCCGATCTGGATTCCAATCGCCTCATCACCTTCAACTGTCGGAAAGCATTGTTGGTTCCCTTCACATGAAGGAGAGTGGCTGCAATCCGGGTAGAAGGCTTGGGAGGAAACATTCGGAGTGGCTGGAATGGCGGGTTGCCCGGTGCTGCGGCGCTGATGGGCGGCGTTGTCGCCGGCCAGCTATCTCGATGGACACAAGCATCCGCCGACCTTCATCGCCTATTCGCGCGCCGAAGGCCGCGACGACCAATCGAAGGCTTTGCCAAACGCCTGCGCGCCATCGGCACTGAAGTGACGCTGTTCGACGGCAACGCCTACACGCATATGTCGATCAATCACGACTTCGGCGAGGACGGCGACGCGTTGACCGCCGCGATGCTGGCCTTCCTGAATGGACCGTCGGTTGATCGCCGGATCCCCGCGAGGCGTCCTGGATCAGACCAAAAGCCCCGGCGGGACATTGCCGACCCGGCGCCTACAGGTGCAATTGTTCCTGAATTGTCGATTGGGAAAGAAAATCATGAATGGCGCCGATCTGCTGTGCGACGTGCTCCTGGCCAATGACGTCACGGTCTGCTTCGCCAATCCTGGCACATCCGAAATGCATTTCGTTGCCGCACTGGACCGCAAACCTCAGATGCGTTGCGTGCTCGGCCTGTTCGAGGGCGTGGTAACCGGCGCCGCCGACGGCTATGCGCGCATGACCGACCGCCCGGCAGCAACGTTGCTGCATACCGGACCGGGTCTCGCCAACGGTTTGGCCAACATGCACAACGCAAGGCGTGCGCGCAGCCCGATGATCAACATTGTCGGCGACCATGCTTCCTACCATCTGCCGCTCGATGCCCCGCTGACCAGCGACATAGAAGGCCTGGCGTCGCCGATGTCGAACTGGGTTGGCCGCGTCAAGGGGCCGGCCGATATTGTGCCGGCCGCCGAGGCGGCTTTCCGCGCCTCACTCACGCCGCCTGGCGTCACGACGCTGATCCTGCCTGCGGATGCGGCCTGGGGCGAAGTTGCTGCGATTTCACCTGGCAAGGTGAAGCTGGAGCCGCCGCCCGCGGTCGACATGGCTGTTGTGCGCACGATCGCCGAAGCAATCCGCGCCGCGCCGGGCCGTGTCGGCATGGTGGTGCGTGGGCAAGCGGCGCGCGCCGATGCACTTGTAATCACAGGGAGAATTTCATCGGGAAGCGATGTCAGGCTGTTCAGTGAGGTTCTGATCGCCCGCATGCAGCGCGGCCGCGGGCGGTTCGCCCCGACCCGCATTCCCTATCCGGTCGATGCGGCGACGGCCACGCTCCGGGATATCGATTTGCTGGTGCTGGTCGGCGCCAAGGAGCCGGTTGCCTTCTTCGCTTATCCCGGCAAGCCCGGGCGGCTGGTTCGGGACGATTGCAAGGTGCTTTCGCTGGCGGCGCATGGCCAGGATCTGAAAGCGGCGCTGGAGGCGCTGGCCAACGAGCTCGGCATCAAGCCGACGCAGCAATTCGCCGCCGCAACCGCCTTTCCAGACGAACCGACGCTGAGCGGCAGACTGACGGACGATGCCATCGCGCTGTCGGTGGCGCGCAAACTTCCGGCCAATGCCATCGTCTGCGACGAAGCGGTCACCTCGGCGAGACGGTTCTTCACGCTATCCGCCTTTGCGGCGCCGCACGACTACATGATGGGTACGGGCGGATCGATCGGCGGCGGCATTCCGATGGCGACAGGAGCAGCGATCGCCTGCCCGAACCGCAAGGTGATCAATCTCGAAGCCGACGGCAGCGGCATGTACACGGTGCAGGGACTGTGGACCCAGGCCAGGGAAAAGCTTGACGTCGTGACCATCATTTTTTCCAACCGGACCTACGCCATCCTGCATGGCGAAATGAAGAATGTCGGGGTCAATGAAATCGGCGAGAACGCCAGGCGCATGCTCGATCTCGACCATCCGGCGCTGGACTGGGTTGCGTTGGCCAAAGGCATGGGCGTCGAGGCGGCCCGCGCCGACACGTGCGAGCGGTTCGACGCGCTGCTCGACAGTGCCCTGTCGCGTCCGGGACCGTTTCTCATCGAAGCGGTGATCTGAGGCGGAGAGACTTACCATCGGGTCTTTTCGCCGGGTGCAGCCGGTTCGATTGCCAGCGCATGGACGCCGGCTTGCAGCTCCGCTGCGAGCAATTCGTTGACGGCGCGGTGGCGGTCGATGCGGCTCATGCCGGCAAAGACGGATGAGACGATGCGGACGCGAAAATGCGTCTCGCCGGTGCCGTCATAGGCACCGTGATCATCGGAGCCGTGGTGGTGATGACCGGCATGAAGGTGGCTTTCATTGACGATCGCCAGCCGCTCCGGCGAAAACGCCTTGTTCAGCTTGTCTTCCATCGTCGCCTGTATGGACATCGCCATCTCCCTTCACCATATCTGCAAGGCGTGATCGGGAAATCGGGATCGATCCCGCCGGGCCGCCTCAAAAATCGCCATTCGCCCTGCTTTATGCCGCGATTCAGCGGTTAGGGCGATGATCGCGAAAATGTCAATTCTTGTTTCGCACGTGCGAACAGCCCATAAATGGGTGAGATGAAACCGTACCCCAAATATTTCGAGAAAATTCGGGTCCGTCCCGACAAGGATGCGGAGCTGAAGTCGCACTCGCCGATCTGCCAGTGGGACGGCTGCAAGGAGGCCGGTACCCACCGGGCGCCGGTCGGACGCATGAAGGAAGGCGAGTATTTTCAGTTCTGCTTCGATCATGTGCGCGAATACAACAAGGGTTTCAACTACTTCTCCGGCGTGCCGGACACCGAGATAGCCCGCTTCCAGAAGGAAGCGATGACCGGCCACCGGCCGACATGGAAGATGGGCGTCGCCGGCGCCTCGACGCGCTCCTCGCCCGATTTCGCCCAGCAGCGTTCCGGTCGCGCCGGCTATTACAACCGCATGCGCGATCCTTTCGACCTGTTCAAAGGGCCGAAGGACCCGCGCGAGGCGCGCGAACGCAAGGCCAAGCCGCTTGAGGCCAAGGCGCTGGAAACGCTTGGCCTTGATACAAAGGCGACTGGCAAGGACATCAAGGCGCGCTATAAGGAACTTGTGAAGCGCCACCATCCGGATGCGAATGGCGGCGATAGAGGTTCGGAAGACCGGTTCCGCGATGTGCTGCAGGCCTATCGCGTGCTCAAGCAGGCGGGTTTGTGCTGAGCAACCTAACGGTTCGTGTCGTTTTCCAACTTTCATAAGGGTGGAAAAGGCTCTAAGACCGCCCCCGGACAAAATCGATTGCCGGCGAAATCAGGCATTTCGCCCGTGGAGACTTGGATAGAGATGAACAAGGTCGATCGCGACATCGCCAATTTGCCCGACACGACGGTGTCGGTGAAAGACAAATTCGGCTTCGAGTCCAAGATGGTGGTGCCGGCCTATTCGGTCACCTCGGAACATGTGCCGGACATCGATCCGGACTATCTGTTCGACAAGGCAACGACGCTGGCGATCCTTGCCGGCTTTGCCTACAATCGCCGCGTCATGGTGTCGGGGTATCACGGCACCGGCAAATCGACGCACATCGAACAGGTCGCAGCCCGCCTGAACTGGCCCTGCGTGCGCGTCAACCTCGACAGCCATGTCAGCCGTATCGACCTCGTCGGCAAGGACGCCATCGTCGTCAAGGATGGCCTGCAGATCACCGAATTCCGCGACGGCATCCTGCCCTGGGCCTACCAGCACAATGTCGCGCTCTGCTTCGACGAGTACGATGCAGGCCGTCCGGACGTGATGTTCGTCATCCAGCGCGTGCTGGAATCATCGGGCCGCCTGACGCTGCTCGACCAGAGCCGGGTCATCCGCCCGCATCCGGCGTTCCGCTTGTTTTCGACCGCCAACACCGTTGGCCTCGGCGACACCACCGGCCTTTATCACGGCACGCAGCAGATCAACCAGGCGCAGATGGATCGCTGGTCGATCGTCACCACGCTGAACTACCTGCCGCACGACAATGAGGTGAACATCGTGCTGGCCAAGGCCAAGCACTATCGCGACGGCAAGGGCAAGGACATCGTCAACAAGATGGTGCGGGTCGCCGACATGACGCGCTCGGCCTTCATCAATGGCGATCTGTCGACCGTGATGAGCCCGCGTACCGTCATCACCTGGGCCGAAAATGCCGAGATCTTCGGCAATATCGGCATGGCGTTCCGGCTGACCTTCCTCAACAAGTGCGACGAGCTGGAGCGTTCGGTGGTGGCCGAGTTCTACCAGCGCGCCTTCGGCGAGGACCTGCCCGAGAGCGCCGCCAACGTGGTGCTGGGCTGAGCAGAGCCTCGATGGCGGGTCCGGGCGACAACACGCGCAACAAGTCGAAGACGGGGTCTGAAGCCGACAGCTTCAAGCGTGCCGTCACCGTCTGCATGCGCGCCATCGCCGGCGACAAGGAGCTCGAAGTCGGTTTCGCCAAGGACCGCCCGGCGCTCGCCGGCAGCCGCGCCCGTCTGCCCGAACTGCCGAAGAAAGCGTCCAAGACAGACATCGCAATTACTCGTGGCCTGGGCGATTCCATGGCGCTGAAGCGCGCCTGCCACGATCAGCGTATCCACACCAAACTGGCGCCGGAAGGCAAGCTGGCGCGCTCGATCTATGACGCCGTGGAACAGGCCCGCGTCGAGGCGATCGGCAGCCGCGCCATGCAGGGCGTCGCCGACAATATCGGCTCCATGCTGGAGGACAAATACGCCAAGGCCAACCTTGTCGACGTCAAGGACAAGGCCGACGCGCCGATCGAGGAAGCGCTGGCGCTGATGGTGCGCGAGAAGCTGACCGGGCGGCCGATCCCGAAGAGCGGCGAGCGGCTGGTCGAACTCTGGCGGCCCTGGGTCGAGGAGAAGGCCAAGGCCGATCTCGACGGACTGTCGGCCAAGCTCGGCGACCAGCAGGCCTTCGCCCGCGTCGTGCGTGAGATGCTGGCGTCCATGGAGATGGCCGAGGAACTCGGCGACGATCAGGAGACCGAAGACTCCGAGGACAATGACGAGAACCAGCCGCAAGGCGAGGAGCAGAGCGAGGAGGGCGGCGAAGAGGATTCCGGCTCCGAGCAGTCGCAATCCGAGGATGCCGAGGCCTCGGCCGACGACGAACAGTCGTCCGAGACTGAGGCCTCCGACGCCACTGCCGACGATCTTTCCGACGATGACGATGCGGACGCCGAAACGCCGGGCGAGGCGCGCCGCAACGACAACCCGTTCGCCAACCTGCCGAAAGAGATCGACTACAAGGTTTTCACCACCGCCTTCGACGAGACCGTCGGTGCGGAAGAGCTGTGCGAGGAAGAAGAACTCGACCGGCTGCGCGCCTTCCTCGACAAGCAACTGGCCAATCTCTCCGGCGTCGTCGGACGGCTCGCCAACCGGCTGCAGCGCCGCCTGATGGCGCAGCAGAACCGTTCCTGGGATTTCGACCTCGAAGAGGGTTATCTCGATCCGGCACGCCTGGTTCGTGTCGTCATCGACCCGATGCAGCCGTTGTCGTTCAAGCAGGAGCGCGACACCAAATTCCGCGACACGGTGGTGACGCTGGTGCTCGACAATTCGGGCTCGATGCGCGGTCGGCCGATCACGGTTGCCGCCACCTGTGCCGACATTCTGGCGCGCACGCTGGAGCGCTGCGGCGTCTCGGTCGAGATCCTCGGCTTCACCACGCGGGCGTGGAAGGGCGGACAGGCTCGCGAGAAGTGGCTGAAGGACGGCAAGCCGCCGAACCCCGGCCGGCTCAACGATCTGCGCCACATCATCTACAAATCCGCCGATCATCCGTGGCGTCGCGCCCGGCGCAATCTCGGCCTGATGATGCGCGAGGGCCTGCTCAAGGAAAACATCGACGGCGAGGCGTTGTTATGGGCGCACAACCGGCTGATCGCCCGGCCCGAACAGCGCAAGATCCTGATGATGATCTCGGACGGCGCGCCGGTGGACGATTCGACGCTGTCGGTCAATCCTGGCAACTATCTCGAGCGGCATCTGCGCGCCGTCATCGAGCTGATCGAGACGCGCTCGCCGGTCGAGCTGCTGGCCATCGGCATCGGCCACGACGTTACCCGCTATTACAGGCGCGCCGTCACCATCGTCGATGCCGAGGAACTGGCCGGCGCCATGACCGAGCAGCTGGCCTCGCTGTTTGCCGAGGAAAACGTGCGCGATACACGCCGCGGCGGCTACCGGCGCGCTGGATGATTTTTTTGCGCGGCGGGTTTCGGCAGATGCTCTTCGCGGTCACTGCCTTGTTCGGCATGGCGTTTGCGCCGGCCATCGCCGCCGGCCCAAGCGCGGTCGAGCCGGTCGAAGTCTCGGCGCGGCCGATCACCACCTTCAATATCGGCAGCGCCGACAAGCAGTTTGGGCTGCTGGAATTCGTCGGCGGTCTTGAGATGAACTCGACGACGCGCGATTTCGGCGCGCTGTCGGCATTTCGGTTCGTCAAACCCGGCAGCGATTTCATCGGCGTCGCCGATACGGGCTTCTGGTTCTTCGGCTCTATCACCCATGATGCCGACAAGCGGCCGTCCGGCATCCAGAATTTCCGCATGCAGCAGATGGTCGATGAGAAGGGCCGGCCGATCGACAGGAAATGGGAAGTCGATGCCGAGGGCCTTGCAGTCAAGGACGGCATCGCCACCGTCGGCTTCGAGCGCGATCACCGCGTCGCCCAGTTCAAGATCGACCCCAGCAACATGACGGCGCCGTTCAAGCAACTGAACTTTCTGGTTCCAGCCCGCGAACTGCGACAGAACCGCGGTTTCGAGACCGTCACCCACGCCAATCCCAACGGCCAGCACGAGGGCGGCCTCGTCGTGGTCTCGGAAAAGAGCTTGGACAAGGCTGGCAACATCTATGCCGCCATCATCGAAGGGCCGCACAAGGGCGTCTTCACGGTCAAGCGCAACGGCGATTTCGGCATCACCGACGGCGCTTTCCTGCCGGATGGCGATCTCTTGCTGCTGGAGCGCAGTTTCTCGATGGCCGGCGGTGTCAGGATGCGGCTGCGACGCATCTATGGCGAAAGCGTCGAGAAGGGCGCGGTTGCCGACGGGCCGGTGCTGATGGAAGCCGATATGGGCTACCAGATCGACAATATGGAAGGGCTCGACGTCTGGACCCGCGATGACGGAGCGCTGATGGTGTCGCTGATCTCGGACGACAACCATTCGATCCTGCAGCGCAACCTCTATCTGGAATTCATCCTGCACCAGGATTGAGAGCCCTAAGGCTTGGTGGCGATCCAGATGACGTGGCGCGCGCCGCGCTTGCCATTGGCGCGCGTCTTCACCTCGTCCACGACAAAGCCCGCCTGCTTGAGCCTAAGTGTGAAGCCGGCATCGGGGCCTTGCGACCAAACAGCCAGCACGCCCCCGGGCCTGAGCGCTGCACGCGCCGCGCCGAGGCCGGCAGCGCCATAGAGGGCGTCGTTGCCCTTGTAGACGATGCCTTCGGGGCCATTGTCGACATCGAGCAGGATGGCGTCCCAGGCTGCCTTGTCGGATCTTATGATGTGCCCGGCGTCGGCTTCGCGAACCGTCACACGGGGATCGTCGAGACAGCCGGCGAAGACCGCCTCCATGGGGCCGCGCGCCCAGGCGATGACGGCGGGGACAAGCTCGGCAACGGTGATGCCTGCGTCGGCGCCCATTTGGGCAAGCGCAGCGCGCAGCGTAAAACCCATGCCGAGGCCGCCGATCAGGATTTTCGGTTGGGCGCGGCCGCCGATCTTTTCACAGGAGAGCTTGGCCAGCGCTTCCTCGGAGCCGCTGAGGCGGCTGTTCATCAGCTCATTGGTGCCGAGCATGATCGAGAATTCGCTGCCGCGCTGCTTGAGGCGCAGTTCCTGTCCGCCGTCAGGCGTTTTGGCCGAGCCGAGCTGGACCCAGGGAATCACGGCCTAGACAGCCACGGCCGGCTGGCTCCAGTGGGCGGCGAGCAGCCGGTAGGGGATCAGGGCCACAACAGCGATGATCAGCTTCACCGAGAGGTCGCCCAGCGCCCAGGAGACCCAGCGCATGGTCTCGACCGGCAGCACGCCCATCAGCGGCGCCGTCTCCAGCGCAAAGCTGTCGTTCGGGCCGGCAAAAGCGAAGGCGGCCGAAAAGGCGATGCTGAAGAACACCAGGGTGTCGAACACCGAGCCGACCAGCGTGCCGACGATCGGCGCGCGCCACCAGCTCTGCCGGCGCAACCGGTTGAACACGGTGACGTCGAGCAATTGCGCGCAAAGGAAGGCCGCGCCGGAAGCTGCGGCGATGCGCACCAGCCGGTCGGCTGATGTCTCGAACTCGATCAGGCCGTGGCGAAACAGGAAGGGCGGGACGAGGATCGAGCAGACCACAGCGGTCATGAAGCCGACAAGGACGATGCGGCGCGCCACGGTCGGCCCGTAGCGGCGGTTGGCAAGGTCGGTGACCAGGAAGGAGAAGGGATAGGTGAAGGCGCCCCAGGTCAGGATGTCGCCCAGCGACAGACCGCCGGCCTGGCCCTGCATCGGGAACTGCACGAGGATGTTCGATGCCACGACGACAAGCGCCATGGTGGCCACAAAGGGCAGATATCGCGAGAAGGAAGTCATTTTTTTATCCTGGGTAATGGAACCAGCCAGGCGCTAGCCGAAGTTCGGGTCGCGCTGCCTTGCAAGTTTTGAGCATCGGATTGCTCCGATGCTGCTGCCTTAGAAGTTTTGAGCATCGGATTGCTCCGATGCTCAGGGCGGTCGTCCCCCGCCTTGATATCGTTAAGCGGCGGGCTGGTCGGCCAGCTTCTTGGCGATCTGCTTCTTCAACAGGCGCGCGCGCTGCGACAGTTCCTTGGCGTCGGCCTTGGCCAGGAAGGCGTCGAGGCCGCCGCGATGCTCGACCGAACGCAGCGCGTTGGCCGAAATGCGCAGGCGCACATTCTGGTTCAGCGCTTCCGAAATCAGCGTCACATTGACGAGGTTCGGCAGGAAGCGGCGCTTGGTCTTGTTGTTGGCGTGGCTCACATTGTTGCCGGTCTGGACTGCCTTGGCAGTGAGTTCGCAAGTGCGGGACATGGTTCTAACCTTCAGTTCTGTCTAAGCCTGCCAAACCTTGTTCGCCCGCGCCGGGTGGCGCGCGGTTTCAGTCAGGCGGCCTTATGGAAAAGTTGGCGTTCCTTAGTTGCATTTCGCCAATGCGTCAAGCTCCGGCTTGCCCACGACTGTGACGGGCGTTTCACATAAAGGCCGAAATTCAGCCTATAAGCGGTCGGACAGGGACATTTCAAGCCGGAGTCGCCCGCCTCCGGTTAAAAAATCAAGGACCGAGCCCGCCATGCTTCGCCCGTCACATGCCGTTGTCGCCATACTTGTCGCCGCCTTGCCGACATCAATCCTTGCCGCCGCGCCCGCAGCCACCGCACAGTCCTTCAAGGGCGAATACACGGTGTCGTTCCTCGGCCTTTCCGTGGCCAAGGCGACATTTTCCAGCCACTACGAAGGCGATAGCTATTCCATAGAGGGCACCGTCTCCAGCGCTGGTCTCGCCACCTTGTTCGACGACACGAGCGGCACGATCTCGTCAAAGGGCAAGATCCTGGGCAAGCAGATGCAGCCGCAGGTATTTCGCGCCGATTATAAGTCCGGCAAGAAGGCTTCCATGGTCGATATCCGCTTTGCCAATGGCGCGGTGACCGCCACCCAGGTCATTCCCGAACCGAAAAAGCGCAATCCCAAAAACTGGATACCGCTGGGCAGCAACGATCTGGCATCTGTGCTCGATCCGATGGCGGCTACCGTTATCCATGCCGACAGCCTCGACCAGGTCTGCGGGCGCAAGGTGAAATTCTATGACGGCGAGATGCGCGCCGACCTGACGCTGACCTACGCCTCGAAAGGATCGATCTCGGTCAAGGGTTACAAGGGCGATACCGTCACCTGCAAGATGAGCTTCGAGCCGGTGGCAGGCTACCGCAAGGGCCGCAAGGCGCTGAATTACCTGAAGAAAAAGAGCCAGATGATGGTGACGTTTGCACCGCTCGGCCAAACCGGCATATATGCGCCGATCCACGCCACGGTCGGGACGCAGATCGGCACCTTGACTGTCAGCGCGGGGCGGTTCGAAGCAACTGAATAGACGCTCCCACCCGAATAGAAATGGGGCGCGTCGCCGGAGACGGGCATGGGGCGCGCAACACTGATCGGTTTCTCGGCGGTCGCCATGTGGGCGCTGCTGGCGTTGCTCACCGATGCGTCGGGCGCCGTGCCGCCATTCTTGCTCTCGGCCATCACCTTCACCATCGGCACCGCGGTCGGGCTGGTTGCCCGGCTGTTCATGCCGGCCACCGATAAAAGCCTGAAGATCCCACGCCAGGTCTGGGTGATCGGCATTGCCGGACTGTTCGGCTACCATTTCTTCTATTTCACCGCGCTGCGCAACGCGCCGGCGGTGGAGGCAAGCCTGATCGCCTATCTGTGGCCGCTGCTGATCGTGCTGGGATCAGCGCTGATGCCGGGCGAGAAGCTGGCCTGGAACCATGTCGTCGGCGCGCTGCTCGGGCTCGCCGGGACCGTGCTGATCGTCACCAAGGGTGGCGGCCTCGCCTTCGATGCTCGCTACACCTTCGGCTATGCGATGGCGGCCGTCTGTGCGCTGCTGTGGTCGTCCTATTCGCTGCTGTCGCGGCGCTTTCCGGCGGTGCCGACCTCGATTGTCACCTGGTTCTGCGCCGCCACGGCAGCCCTGTCTCTCGTCTGCCATCTTCTGCTGGAAAAGACGGTGCTGCCCGATGGTCCCGGCCAGTGGGTGGCGGTGCTTGGTTTGGGGTTGATGCCGGTGGGCGCGGCCTTCTACGCCTGGGATATCGGCGTAAAGCGCGGCAACATCCAGGTGCTCGGCGCGGCAAGCTATGCGGCGCCACTGCTGTCGACATTGGTGCTGATCGCGGCGGGCGTTGCCGAGCCGTCGCTGCGTATCCTGGCGGCCTGCGTGCTGATCACCGGCGGCGCGGCACTGGCGGCGAAATCGTTGTTCCTGCGCAAGGCGGCAACGGGTGGGGCAAGCGCATGACGATGCCGTTTGCCGGCGGCATCGACGCCAACGCCAATGCAACATTGATTTTTTCGCTGGTGGCGGCAGTGATCTACGCCTTCACCCTGGATATGCGGCCGACGCTGGCCCGCTCGGCGGCAAAGACGCTGGCCGTGGCCATGCTTGCGGCACTCGCCTTCATGCAAGGTGGGCCGCTGTTGCTCGTCGTCGCACTGCTGCTCAGCGGCGTCGGCGATGCCTTCCTGTCGCGTGACGGCGAAAAGGCCTTCCTCGGCGGGCTGGCCAGCTTCCTTGCGGCGCATGTCCTCTATGTGCCGCTCTTCCTGCGCAGCGGCGGCGGGCTGGATGTGCTCAGCACCGAGACATGGCGCGGCGCCATCGCGCTGGCCATGGCGGCCTTCGCAGTCGTCATGCTGGCAGCACTCTGGCGCCGTGTCAGTCCCGGCCTGCGGGTGCCGATCGCCGTCTATATCGCGGCCATTCTGGCGATGGGCATCTCGGCGTTGACGCTCGACAATCCGTGGGTCATCGGCGGCGCTGTTATGTTCATGGCATCGGACGGGCTGCTTGCCGCGGAGAAATTCCTGGTTCCGGCAATAGCACCCTATCGCGCCGGCATCCGTTATGCGGTCTGGGTGCTGTACTACGCCGCCCAGCTCTGCATAACTCTTGGTTTTCTTTTGGCCTAAGGCTGCCAGCCCGGCTCGGCCATTTCAAACGCGGCGAAGTCGAAGCCCGGCGCCACGGTGCAGCCGACCAACGTCCATTCGCCGAGGCTGCGCGCTGATTGCCACCAGCCGGCCGGCACAACGATCTGCGGCCGCTCGCCCGCCGCAAGTTCAATGCCGAGCACCTGCTCGATCACCTGGTTTACCTTTGGACTGCCTTCCTCGCACGTCGACAGCGCCAGCGGCGCCCCGGCATGGAAATGCCAGACCTCGGCCGCGTCCTTGACCCGGTGCCAGGCCGAAATCTGGTCCTGTTCAAGGAGGAAATAGATCGCCGTCGAATGGCCACGCGCGCCACCGGCGCCGTCGCGAAAGGTCTCGGCATACCAGCCGCCTTCCGGATGCGGCTTGAGGCCAAGCATGGCGATGATTTCAGCGGCGCTGGTCATGGCTGATCCCGGAACGATGCTCAGAAATTGTCCTTGCGCTTGCGGATTTCCGCGAACACTTCGGCGTCGGAGGCCTCCTCCATACCGAGATGCTTGCGGATCGCCGGGTCGTGCCAGCGCAGGAACGGATTGGTTGACAATTCCTCGCCGATCGTGGTCGGCAGCGTCGCCTTGTTGTCGGCGCGCAGGGTCTCGATCTTGGCGGCACGTTCTTTCAGCGCCGAATTGGTCGGGTCGACGGTCAAAGCAAAGCGGGCGTTCGAAAGCGTATACTCATGGCCGCAATAGATGACCGTGTCCGCCGGGAGTGCGGCGAGCTTCTTCAGCGACTCATACATCACCGGCGGCTTGCATTCGAACAGCCGGCCGCAGCCGAGCGCGAACAAAGTGTCGGCGGTGAACGCCACTTTCGAGGCCGGAAAATGATAGGAGACATGGCCCGCAGTGTGGCCGGGCGTGGCGATGACATCGATCCGCTCGCCGCCGAGATGGACGACCGAGCCTTGCCCGACGGTCTTGTCGATGCCGGGGATCTTTTCCTTTTCAGCCTCCGGTCCGACGATGCGCAGCTTGAAGCGCTCCTTCAGCGCCAGATTGGCCTCGACATGGTCGACATGGTGGTGGGTGGTCAGGATCATCGTCGGCTTCCAGCCGGTACGCTCGATCGCGGCAATGATCGGCGCTTCTTCGGGCGCGTCGATAATGGCGGTCTCGCCGCTTTTCGGGTCATGCACCAGCACGCCGAAATTGTCGCTGCGGCACATGAACTGTTCGATTTCGACGGGCATTGGCATCTCTCCATCTGTTGGCGCAGACATAGGGCGCTTGGCCGCCGATGTCACTCTAGCTTTGCAGAACGTGCCGGCTTTGTTGAACTTGGGCGGCATCGCAGCTACCGTCCCGCGCATGCATTCCGATATCGTCGATCTCCGCTCCTTCTATTCGACCACGCTCGGCCGCCTGGCTGAACGCTCGATCACCATGGCGCTGTCCTCAATATGGGCAACAGTGCCCAATGAGCGGCTGGTCGGGCTCGGCTATACCTTGCCGTGGCTGGAGCGGTTCGGCACCGATGCCGAGCGGGTGTTTGCCTTCATGCCTGCTACGCAAGGCGCCGTCGTCTGGCCGGCGAACGGGCCGACGGCTACGGCGCTGGTCTTCGACGAGGAATTGCCGCTGGTCGATTCCTGCATCGACCGCATGCTGCTCGTGCATTCGCTCGAACATGTCGAAAACCCGCGCGAGACGCTGAACGAGATCTGGCGGGTGCTGTCGCCGGCAGGGCGCGTCGTCATCGTCGTGCCCAACCGGCGCGGTGTCTGGGCGCGGTTCGAGCACACGCCGTTCGGCAGCGGCCGGCCGTTCTCGCGCGGCCAGCTGACAGAATTGCTGCGCGAGGCGAATTTCACACCGGCTTCCTGGTCCGACGCGCTGTTCTTCCCGCCATCGCCGCGGCGCTTCATGATTCGGTTCCACAATGTGCTGGAGCGCGCCGGCCGGCGGTTCTGGCCGATCTTTTCCGGCGTCATCGTGGTCGAGGCGCAGAAGCGGCTCTATCAGGGCGTGCCGGTCGCGCAGCGCGCTTCGCGCCGTGTCTTCGTGCCGGTGCTGTCGCCGCACGGCGCCACCCGGCTTGGCCGCCGGGCGGAAGGGGTGACATCGACGACGCGTCAGGTGACACCTTCGTGATCGTCATGAAAACTGGTGTTGCGTGGGTTTTTCCCACCTATCTGTCGCAGATGCATTCGCGGTCCGTTTGAGCGGCGGATGCCTTCAAGTATCTCCATCTGGTTTCAGCAACGCTTCTGAACGCAAGGACCTCGTGCATGGCTGATCAACCGGACAAGTCCGCCACCGCTCAGCCGGTAACCGTCGAAGCCAGCAGCCTGCGCGATCAGGTGGCGACGATCAAACGGGCGCTGATAGGCTCACCGGTGCGCAAGTGGCTGGTCTGGACGTCGGTCGGCATTATGGCGGTCATCGTCGCGACGTCGATCGGCCAGGTTCTGCTCAACCGCTGGAACCAGCCTTTCTACGATGCGCTGGCGCGTCGCGACATGGCGGCCTTCCTGCATCAGCTGATGATCTTTGCCGTGATTGCCGGCACGCTGCTGCTGCTCAACATCGCTCAGACCTGGCTCAACCAGATGATCCGGCTGAAGCTGCGCGAGGCGCTGACGCTCGACCTGATCGACCAATGGATGCGGCCGGCGCGGGCCTTCCGGCTCGCCAATGCCGGCGCCATCGGCGTCAATCCCGACCAGCGCATGCAGCAGGATGCTGCGCATCTGTCCGATCTGTCGACGGACCTCGGCGTCGGCCTGCTGCAATCCTTCATCCTGCTGGTGTCGTTCGTCGGCGTGCTTTGGCAACTCTCGTCGGGCTTCGTCTTCCACATCAACGGCTGGTCGCTGGCGATACCGGGCTACATGGTCTGGGCCGCGTTCCTCTATGCCGGCATCGCCTCCTGGCTGAGCTGGCTGGTCGGGCGGCCGCTGATCCGCCTCAACAGCGACCGCTACACCCGCGAGGCCGAGCTGCGTTCCTCGATGGTGCGCGTCAACGAGAATGTCGACGCCATCGCGCTCTATCACGGCGAAGCCGATGCCAAGAGACGGCTCGAAATCGACCTTGGCACGGTGCTGGGCGCGATGCGAAACATCTACAAAGCGCAGATCAACCTGTCCTGGGTGACCGATACCTATGGCTGGATCACCGTGGTGGCGCCGATCCTTGTGGCATCGCCGGTCTATTTTTCAGGCGATATCAGCTTTGGCGGGTTGATGATGGCGGTCGGCGCCTTCAACCAGGTGCACTCGTCGCTGCGCTGGTTCATCAACAATATCGGCGGCATCGCCGACTGGCGCGCCACGCTGATGCGCGTTGCCGACTTCCGCATTGCGCTCGATGAAACCGATGTGCTGCACGACAAGGAAAAGCGCATCGAATTCGGCGATAACGCCAATGGCAGCCTGACCTTCGAGAAGCTCCAAGTGGCCTCGCCGGAGGGCTGCACCAAACTTTCAGACAGCCATGTCGAGATCCATCCCGGTGAGCGCGTCATGATCACCGGCGACCCAGGCGCCGGCAAGACATTGTTCTTCCGCGCCATTGCCGGCCTTTGGCCCTGGGGCAGCGGGCGGATCGGCTTGCCGGCCGGAGAAACGCCGATTTTCGTGCCGCGTGTTCCGTATTTTCCTGCCGGCACGTTACGCGAAGTGCTGCATCCGAATGGCTCGGCGCCGGCTGGCGATGCTGATTTTGGGGCGGTGCTGGCCGAGGTCGGCCTCGAGCGGCTGTCATCCTCGCTCGACCGTTCCGCACGCTGGGAGCGTGAACTCAACGATGACGAACAGCGGTCGCTGGCCTTCGCTAGGCTGGCCTTGCGGCAGCCGAAATGGGTGATCATCGACGAAGCGATGGACGCGTTCGATGGTCCTTCGCTGCGAAGGGTGCTGTCCATGCTGGAGAAACGCCTGCCGGAAACCGCGATCCTCAACATCGGGCGCGGACTGCACAATGGTCATTTCTTTCCACGCGCATTGAACATCGTGAAGGATACGGGTGCTGCGCCACTGAAACCCGCCCGAGTCAGGACCGGCGCCATCGACCCGCCGCCGAAAGCGGCCGTGGGGCGAAAGGAGTAGAAGGGGCTTTATTTCGCCGCGATCGCGGCGAAGATTCACGGGTCGAAACATCCGTGGTGCGGCCATGCTCGATGCGCTCAGCCTGCTTGCCTGCCTTGCCTGCACCACGCCCGTGGCTGCCCCGGCCGTTGCCGTGGATGTCGAACTGGTGCTGGCCGTCGACATCTCACAGTCGATGGACGAGAGGGAGTTCGCGCTGCAGCGCGCTGGCTATGTCGAGGCGCTCAGGCATCCCGATTTCATCAAGGCCGTGCGCTCGGGAACCACCGGGCGCATCGCGCTTTCCTATTTCGAATGGGCGGGCGTCGTGCGCGAGGATGGCGTCATCGCCTGGCAGGTGATCGACAGCGCAGAGAGCGCCAGCGCCTTCGCCGACAGAATAGAAGCGCGGCCGTTCCGCAGCTTTCGCGGCACCTCGATTTCCGGTGCGCTTGCCTTCGGCGCCGGGCTGTTCGAGGGCACGGGGTTCGATGCGCCACGCAGCGTCATCGACATTTCCGGCGACGGTCCCAACAACACCGGGCCGCCCGTCGCCACGACACGCGATGCCGCTGTAGCCAAGGGTATTGTCATCAACGGCCTGCCGATCCTGATCAGCCCGTCGCCGACCTTCAGCCATCTCGACCAGTATTATGACGAGTGCGTCACCGGTGGGCCCGGCTCCTTCGTGTTGCCGATCTATGCGGCCTCGGAGTTCGCCACCGCCATACGCCGCAAGCTGATCCTGGAGGTGAGCGGCATCGCCGATGCGACCGTGGTCCCGATCGATGCGGCCGCACCCATGGACTGCCTACAGGGCGAACGCGACCGGCGGCTATATTCCGACCCATATCTGCCGGAACTCGACAAATGAGGTTTGAGGCAGTTCGGAGGGGAAAGCCGCTGCGCGGCTTGCCGGCAAACTTCAGGCCGGCCGTGCACCGTATTTGTCGCGAAATTCGGCATAGAGATCGCGGCGCCAGCGCCGGCCGCCGACATAGCCACGCAACAGCTGCGGCAGCGAATAGCCAAGCGCCTTCGACGACCGGTTGGCCATATAGCCGGAGAACGCCTGCGAAACCCTGCCCTTGAGCGCATCGGCGATGAGCTGCCGGGCGATCATGTAAGGCGGAATGTAGGGGTAGCGGTCGGCGATATAGGGGTGCTTGTCGATCAAGCTCGCATAGGCTTCGACATAGCCGTCCCGGCGACCGGAGATCGAATTCTCCGAGTTGTACTTTTTCCAGTCGATCACTTCGGACAGCTGCGCGCCGCTGCGACGGGCAAAGCGCAGCAACAATTCGCGATCCTGCATGCGCGTGACGTCACTGTCGTAGCCGCCGATGGCCAGCAGCGACTCGCGCCGGGCGGTGATTGCCGACCCGGCAATGAAGATGGTCTGCGCGACAAGGGCCCGCTCCAGCGAGCCGCGGCTCAGCAGCGCCTCGCGGTTGACGCAGTTGGTGCGGCGATTGCCCTTCAGCGACACGAAGGAACTGATCAGCACTTCGAGCGAGGGATTGTTGTCGAACTGCTCCAGCGTCCGCGCCAGGCGATCCGGCAAATAGACGTCGTCGGAATCGAGGAATGTCACCACCGGCGCCTGCGCCCGCTCGATGCCGGCATTGCGGGCGGCATTGGCGCCGCGCCATTTCGAGCCAACATAGATCAGCCGTGGATCGCGGATTTCGGCAAGTGCGGCTGCCGTACCGTCGGTCGAGCCGTCATCGACGACAATGTGTTCGAACCGGGGAAAATTCTGCGCCAGCACGCTCTCCACGGCGCGCACCACCTTGCTGCGGCGATTGTGCGTCGGTGTGATCACCGAGATCAGCGGAGCGAGGTCGGTTGCCTTGGACATGTTGCTTCGATTGTGCCCCGAAATGCCTGGAGGCCGGAGGTTTTGATGGTCGCCGTCCAAGCCTTACCCCGGGATGGCATTCGATTCGACGCTACAAAAAACCAGCGGCAATGTCATCACAAACTGTTGAGCCAGGACGCCGGTAAGCCGGCCGATTACCCCAGACGTAATCGACCGATGGCCATCATGTCTGCAGATTGCGCCAACGAAGCCGGTCGTCGGGCTTCGATCTCACAGGGAGTTCAGCCATGGCCGCCTACGCCGTCGCCCATATGCGTCAAGTCACAATGGGCCCTCAGATTGTCGAGTATCTGCAGAGGATCGACGCCACATTGGAGCCGTTCGGCGGCCGCTTCCTTGTCCACGGCGGCGACATGGACGTGGTCGAAAACGAATGGCCCGGGCATCTGATCGTCATCGAGTTTCCGGACAGGGCGCATGCGTGGGGCTGGTACGATTCATCAGCCTATCGCGATTCTGGCCTTGCGCACCGACAACTCCCACGCCGATGTGATCATCGCCGATGGCGTTCAGCAACCGCACAAGGCGACGGACGTGCTGGAATAGGGGCAAACTACCGCTTCAGCAAGAACACCGCTTGCTGGCCGAAGAAATTCCAGAACCACCATGGCATCGACAGGCCGATCTTCTGGCCGTTGCCGTCGAGCGCGGTGGCTTTCTCGACCGAAGCGCCGAGTTCCTCGACCAGATTGACGAAGTCGCGGATGGTGCAGAAATGGATGTTGGGCGTGTCGTACCAGGAATAGGGCAGGTCCGCGGTCACCGGCATCCGGCCATTGACGAACAGCGACAGCCGCACCCGCCAGTGGCCGAAATTGGGGAAGGAGACGATGGCGCGGTTGCCGATTCGCAGCAGTTCGTCGAGCACCAGCTTCGGGTTGCGGGTCGCCTGCAGCGTCTGTGACAGAACGACGAAGTCAAAACCCTTGTCCGGATAGAATTCGAGGTCGGTGTCGGCATCGCCCTGGATGACCGAGAGGCCGCGCGCAACGCATTCATTGACGCCGCGCTGTGACAGCTCCAGCCCGCGGCCGTCGACCTGCTTGGTCTCCTGCAGGAGTTCGAGCAGCAGGCCGTCGCCGGAGCCGACATCGAGCACCCGCGACTGCGGGGGTATCAGGTTGGCCACGACTTCCAGGTCGACGCGCTGGCTGCCATTGACGCTCATGAGGCGAGCCCCCTTGCGCGGGCCGCCGAGCCGATGAAGCCCTTGATGGCGGCAAACAGTTCGGGTTCGTCGAGCAGGAAGGCATCATGGCCGCGGTCGGTGTCGATCTCGACGAAGGAGACCGATGCGCCGGCGGCGTTGAGCGCATGCACGATCGAGCGGCTCTCCTCGGTCGGGAACAGCCAGTCCGAGGTGAAGGACACCAGGCAGAAGCGGGTCTTGGTGCCGGCAAAGGCATCTGCCAACCGGCCGCCATGGTCGGCGGCGAGGTCGAAATAATCCATCGAACGGGTCATGTAGAGGTAGGAGTTGGCGTCGAAGCGGTCGACGAATGTCATGCCCTGGTGGCGCAGATAGCTTTCGATCTGGAAATCTGCGTCGAAACCGAAGGTCAGCGCTTCGCGGTCCTGCAGATTGCGGCCGAATTTCCGATGCAGGGCGGCTTCCGACAGATAGGTGATGTGGGCGGCCATGCGCGCCACGGCGAGCCCCTTTTCCGGGCGCTTGCCGTGCTCGAAATATTTGCCGCCATGCCAGTCCGGATCAGCCATGACAGCCTGGCGGCCGACCTCGTGGAAGGCGATGTTCTGCGAGGAATGGCGTGCGCCTGTGGCGATCGGCAGGGCCGAGAAGACGCGCTCGGAATAGCATGACGCCCATTCCAGCACCTGCATGCCGCCCATCGAGCCGCCGAGCACGCAAAACAGCTTTTCGATGCCGAAATGGTCGACCAGCATCAGTTGCGCCCGCACCATGTCGCGGATGGTGATGATTGGCAGGTCGAGGCCGTAGGGCTTGCCGGTGGCGGGATTGGTCGAGGCCGGACCGGTGGAGCCGAGGCAGCCGCCGATGACGTTGGAGCAAATGACGAAGAAGCGGTTGGTGTCGATGATCTTGCCGGGACCGATCAGCACTTCCCACCAGCCGGGCTTGCCGGTCACCGGATTGGTGCTGGCGACATGCTGGTCGCCGGTCAGCGCGTGGCAGACCAGGATGGCGTTGGTGCGGGCATCGTTGAGGGCGCCATATGTCTGGTAGGCGATCTGGAACGGCGACAAAAGCGTGCCGGCGTCGAGCTTCAGCGGCTTGTCAGGGCCAAAACGCAACACAGGGCTCGACGGGTTGTCGGCCTCGTTGTTGGTTTTTGTAGCGCGGAGCGCGGCCATGTGACTCTCCTTGCCCGCCGTCAGGCAATAAAAAACCGGCAATGCGATCGCAAAGCCGGTTACGTCACGCAAACGGCCCTTTAGCGAGTTGTTTAACGTGGCTGCAAGCCGACCGGCCAAATCACCACGGAACTGTTGCGTTCTTCTAGAACTCGTGCGGCCCGGCGTCAACGGCCAGCTATTGCCCGCCTCTCGACATTCGCGGCTACGGCTTGTATTTCCGCTGCGGCCTCCGGACGGAGGCATTCTCGATGGATTTGCGACATGGACAAGACAGCGGACAAGGCACGGCCGACGCCCCGCGCGGGCATTATGGACATCGACGCCTATGTGCCGGGCAAGAGCACGGCACCGGCCGGCGTCGCCAAGGTCCATAAATTGTCGTCGAACGAGAACCCGCTCGGCCCGTCGCCGAAGGCGATCGAGGCCGCGCGCGAAGTGGCCAGCAAGCTCGATGTCTATCCCGACGGCACCGCCCGCCGGCTGCGCGAGGCGATCGCCGAGGTGCATGGCCTCAACCCGGCAAACATCATCTGCTCCAACGGTTCCGACGAGATTTTGGGCCTGCTGGCGCAGACCTATCTGGCGGCCGGCGATGAGGCCATCATCACCGAACACGCCTTCATGATCTACAAGATCTACATCCAGTCGGCCGGCGGGACACCGGTGACGATCAAGGAAACCGAGGAACGCGCCGACGTCGACGCGATCCTGGCCGCGGTGACACCGCGGACCAAAATCATCTTCCTCGCCAATCCCAACAATCCGACCGGAACCTATCTGCCGTTCCAGGAGGTCCGCCGCCTGCATTCCGCTCTCCCGGGCAACGTGCTTCTGGTGCTCGACGCGGCCTATGCCGAATATGTCAGGCGCAATGACTATGAGGCCGGCATCGAGCTGGCGGGCAGCGCACAGAATGTGGTCATGACCCGCACCTTCTCCAAGCTTGGCCTTGGCGGCGCGCGCATCGGCTGGATGTATGGCCCACTGCACATCGTCGATGCCATCAACCGCATCCGCGGCCCTTTCAACGTTAACGCAACAGCGATCGAGGCCGGCATTGCCGCCATCCGCGACCGCGCCCATGTCGAGCGCAGTTCGTTGCACAACGAGACCTGGCTTACCTGGCTGAATGAAGAACTGACGAAGCTTGGGCTGCGCGTGACGCCCAGCGTCGGCAATTTCGTCCTCATCCACTTTCCCGACGACAAGAGGCATTCGGCTGAGGCGGCGGACGATTACCTCACCCAGCGCGGCTATATATTGCGGCGCGTTACCGGCTATGGCTTTCCCAATGCGCTGCGCATGAGCGTCGGCACCGAAGAAGCAAATCGCGGCGTCATCGATGCCCTCACGACATTTCTGAAAAGCTGAAACAATGACAGCACCGATGTTTGAAAAGATCGCGCTGGTCGGCATCGGCCTGATCGGCTCGTCGCTGGCCCGCATCATCCGCCGCGAGGGCCTGGCCCGCCATGTCGCCATCGCGACGCGCAGCCCGGCCACGCTGGCGCGGGCGAAGGAGCTCGGTCTTGGCGAGAGCTACACCACCGACGCCAGGGAAGCGGTCCGCGACGCCGACCTGATCATCGTCTCGGTGCCAGTGGGGTCGTCGGGCGAGGTGGCGCAAGAGATCGCAGCGGCGCTGAAAAAAGGCGCCATCCTCACCGATGTCGGTTCGACCAAGGCCTCCGTCATTGCGCAAATGCAGCCCTATGTGCCGGACGGCGTGCACTTCATTCCGGGACATCCACTGGCGGGTACGGAGAAATCGGGCCCGGATGCGGGTTTCGCCGAGCTGTTCGAAAACCGTTGGTGCATCTTCACGCCGCTGCCCGGCACCGATCCGGCGGCGCTGGAAAAGCTTTCGGAGTTCTGGCGGCGCTGCGGCTCCAACATCGACACGATGGACCCGCAGCATCATGATATGACGCTGGCCATCGTTTCGCATCTTCCGCATATCATCGCCTACAACATCGTCGGCACCGCCGACGATCTGGAATCGGTGACCAAGTCGGAAGTGATCAAATATTCGGCTTCCGGTTTCCGCGACTTCACCCGTCTGGCCGCCTCCGACCCGACCATGTGGCGCGACGTGTGCCTGCACAACAAGGATGCCATCCTGGAAATGCTGGCGCGCTTTTCAGAGGACCTCGCCTCGCTGCAGCGGGCGATCCGCTGGGGCGACGGCGACAAGCTGTTCGACCTGTTCACCCGCACCCGGGCCGTTCGCCGTTCGATCATCGAGGCCGGCCAGGACATCGACGTGCCGGATTTTGGCCGCCAGGCGGTGGAACATCCGGCGAAAAGTTAAATCTGTTTCAGACGGGCCAGGCCGCCGCGACCATGGCCATTGCCTCGTCCCTGTTTGGCGCCCCCAGCCGGCCGCCGAAGCGCTGGCATTTGAGCGCGGCCGCCGCGCTGGCAAAGCGCAACGCCTGCTC
This sequence comes from Mesorhizobium sp. LSJC269B00, assembly GCF_000502815.1. Taxonomy (NCBI): domain Bacteria; kingdom Pseudomonadati; phylum Pseudomonadota; class Alphaproteobacteria; order Hyphomicrobiales; family Phyllobacteriaceae; genus Mesorhizobium; species Mesorhizobium sp. LSJC269B00. The sequence goes on along the minus strand of NZ_AYVN01000001.1, from coordinate 924,116 downwards.
GATCGGCATGGTTTCCGCCAACGCGACAGCAAAGGCGCCGTGGAAAACGTCGCCGGCGGCCAGCGTGTCGACCGCCTTGATCTTCGGCGCCGCGATGTGGCGCACGCATCCGGCGGACCGGTCATGCCACCAGCTTCCCGCGGCGCCGCCGGTCACCGCGACAAAGGCGTCTGTGCGGCTGGCGAGGTCGGCGCAGGCGGTTTCGGGATCCAGCGCGTGGTCGCAGATAATGCGTGCAGCCGTCTCCGAAGCGACGATGTGCGAAGCCAGCGGCAACAGACGCTCCAGCACCTCCAGCGGCGCCGTGTCGGCGTCGAGGATTGCCGGGCAACCGGCGTCGCGCGCGGCGGTCAAGGCAAGAGCGGCGGCGCCCGGCCAGCGCACATCGACCAGCACGGCATCGAAGCCGGAAAGATCGGCGACAGGCACCGCGTCGGGGTCGGCCTGCGCCTTTGGGTCGTAGAAGGGCACGATGATGCGCTCGCCATGAGCGTCGACCAGGATCGCGGCCAGCGCCGAGCGGGCGCCTTCGACGCGGCGGACAAAGCCGCAATCGACGCCCTCGGCCTCGATGCCGGCCAGCAATTGGTCGCCGACGGCATCGCCACCTGCACTTGCCCACAGGAACACCTCGGCGCCGAGACGGCGGGCGGCGCAGGCAGCACTTGTCGCCATGCCCGAGGCGATCTGGATGCCGTCCGAGGCGATGAACTTGCCCTGATGCGTGGGCAGGGTTTCGACGCGCAGGATGGTATCCAGCGTCAGCGCGCCAACGCTCAGCAGTTTCACCGGTCGGTTCATGCGTCGGCTTGCTCGAGCATGATCTCTCCCCAATAGCCGTTCCCGCTCTTTGCGATCATGCTCTAATCGAGCGGCTTGATCTTGCCCAGCGGAATGAAGCCGAGCGAGACCTTGCCCTTCACCACCTTGAGCGGCATCGACGGTTCGTTGCCGAGCAGCGCCAGACCGGCAAAGCCTTGCTCGATCTGGCTCTTCTGCTCGGGGATTGCGGTGGCGAGGATTGCCGCCACGGCTTTGGGATCCTGCAGCTTGATCGTCAGGTCGGCATTGACCAGGCCGTTGGCGTCGACCGACACCGGGCCGGAGACGGTGATGCGCGCGGTTCCCGACGACAGATCGAGCTTGTGGATGTCGACCGCCTGGCCGCGCAGGCTCCTGGCCTGCGTCTTCATCAGCGCGACGCCGTTCTTCAGCGTCGCGTCGCCGCTGCCGTCGAGCGGCGGCAGCACGCGCCCGCCGATCGCGTCGGCGTCGATCTCAAGATCGGCGAAGCTTCCGGTATAGCCAAGGTCCTGACCGTCCGGCCGCAACTCGCCCGCCGCCGTTCCGGCGCTGAACAGTGAAACCGGGTCGGTGTCGTCGGCCGGATCGGTCTGGCCGGACAAGCTCTCGGCCTGCAGCGAAATGCTGCGTGGCAAGGGCCAGGAGAGCTTGGCATTGGCCTGCAGATTGTCCCAGTCGATCCATAGCGGCGCCATCCCCGGCACCGAGGTGCGCAGCGGCCCACGCAACTCGGCGGCAGGCGACAAAGGCCGGATGAGCTCTGCAACGAAGTTGAAGCTGCCTGCCGAGGCGGCAACGTTCCTGGCGTCGTCCTCGTAAGCCAGATTGTCACAGGAGATGGCAAAACTCAGGGGGTAGCCGCTGACGGTGAGGTTGGCGCAGCCGGCCTCGATGCCTTTGTCCTTGAGCGAGGCCACCGCCTTGTCGGCTTCGCTGCTGACGCGACCGGCGACATAGAACCAGACCGCGCTGTAGACGCCGAACAGCATAACGACCAAGGCAGCGAGCCACATCAGCCGGCGGCGAAACTTCGACGGACGCTCGTCACTTGACGTCATGCTGCGGCTTTCATTAACGCGGGCGTGTTGCGGGTGGACTGTGGCTTACGCAACAAGCAAAAAGAACAGAAGAGCACCGATTCCGATGCGGCGGCGTCACTCTCGTGCAATCAGGCTTGGCGATATGGGCGATTTTTGGGTTTTTGGCTACGGCTCGCTGATCTGGCGGCCGGGATTTGCGCATGTGGAGACCCGCCGCGCGCGGCTTTACGGCTACCGCCGGTCGCTGTGCGTCTATTCCTTCGTGCATCGCGGCACGCGCCAGCGGCCGGGCCTGGTGCTAGGCCTCGACCGTGGCGGCTCCTGCATCGGGCTGGCCTTTCGCGTGCCCGGCGAGCTGCGCGATGAGGTGCTGACCTATCTGCGCGAGCGCGAATTGGTGACCAGCGTCTACCTCGAGCGTGTGCTCGATATCAGCCTCGACGGGAATGGGGCGGCTGCGGGAGAGAGAGTGAAAGCGGTCGCCTATATCGTCGACCGCCAGCATGAGCAGTATGCCGGCGGGCTCGACCCCGCGCATGCGGCAGGTGTTATCCGTGGCGCCGTCGGCCAGTCCGGAAACAACGAGGACTATGTGCTCAACACGCTGCAGCATCTCGCGGCGCTGGGTATCAGCGACCACTGGCTGGAAGAGGTGGCGAAGCGGATCGCCTCGTGAGCCAGTAGACCACGGCGAGCCTGCAGGCGAAGCGCTCGCGCCTTTGTGAAGCGCTGGCCCGCTGGAAAAATTGGCTGAGGCCTTTGACCTCGGCGCGGCGAGACCTAGCTTAGCTGCGGCCCGAAGCATTCGGGTCGCCCGCCGCCAGCCCACGGAGCCCCGTCTTGCAAAAACGCCGTCTCGGTCAAACCGACCTTTCCATCGCGCCGCTGGTCCTGGGCGGCAATGTCTTCGGCTGGACCGCGGACGAGAAGACCTCCTTCGACCTGCTCGACCGGTTCGGCGGCGCCGGCCTCAACGCTATCGATACGGCCGATGCCTATTCGCGCTGGGTGCCCGGCCACGCCGGCGGCGAGTCCGAGACCATTATCGGCAAATGGATGAAAAGCCGCGGCAACCGTGACAAGATCATCGTCATCACCAAAGTCGGCTCGGATATGGGACAAGGCAAGAAGGATCTGTCCGCTGCCCATATCGAAAGGGCGGTCGAGGCGTCGCTTGAGCGGCTGCAGACCGATGTGATCGATCTCTATTTGTCGCACTGGCCGGACCCGACCACGCCTTACGAAGAGACGCTCGGCGCCTACCAGAAGCTGCTCGCTGCCGGCAAGGTCCGCCATATCGGCGCCTCGAATCTCGACGCCGGCCAGCTGCGCGCCGCGCTCGATGTTGCCAGCCTGCGCGGGCTGCCGCGCTACAGCGTGCTGCAGCCGGAATACAATCTCTACGACCGCTCATCCTTCGACGGGCCGCTGCATGATCTGTGCGTGGCCGAGGATATCGGCGTCATCACCTATTTCAGCCTCGCCAAGGGGTTTTTGAGCGGCAAATACCGTAGCGAGGCCGATCTCGGCAAAAGTGAACGCGGCGGCGGCGTGAAGGCTTATCTCAATGCGCGCGGCATGCGCATTCTGGCCGCACTCGACACTGTGGCGGCGCGCCATTCGGCCAAGCAGGCGGAAGTAGCACTCGCCTGGGTGATGGCGCAGCCCGGCATCACCGCGCCGATCGCCAGCGCCACGACGCTGGACCAGGTCGACAGCCTGGTGCGCGCCGCATCGCTGAAGCTCAGCGCGGAGGATATCGTGGCGCTGGACAAGGCCAGCGCCTAGCCGCGCAGGTTCGGCACGATCGTTCAAGACGACGGCTGTCCGCCTTGCCACACTGTTCTCCATTATTGTGGAGAAGAGGCAGCATGGCCGCAGACATTCTTTCGCAGGCGCAGCCCTGGCAGCAATTGCTGGCGCTGGTGCTGGCGGCAACCGTCGTCATGGGCAGTCCTGGCCCGGCGACGATCAGCGTCACGGCGATAGGGGCCGCCTTCGGCCTGCGCAATTCGCTTCACTACACATCGGGGATCATTTTAGGCACGGTCGCGGTGCTGCTGGTGGTGGCCACCGGCATTAAGGCTATCCTCACCTCGATGCCGGGCGTAGCGCCAGTGCTGGCGGTCGCTTCCGCCGCCTATATTCTCTACCTCGCCTACAGAATAGCGACAGCGCCGCCGCTGGCCGCGCGTGACAGCAGCGCGGTTCTGCCGACCTTCCTCGGCGGCTTCCTGCTCGCCGTTGCCAACCCGAAAGCCTATGTGGCGATTGCTGCGGTCCTTGCTGGCTCCGCGACCGCAGCCGGCGCCGATGCTCTCGGCATCCCGGCCAGGCTGGCGGTTCTCACCCTGATGATCGTAGCCATCCATGTGCTGTGGCTGCTGGCCGGCGCGGCCTTCGCCCGCACCCTGCGCCAGCCGCTGGCGCCGCGGATCATCAATCTGGCCTTCGCGGCGACGCTGGTGCTGACCACGGCGCTGGCGGCGTGGCCTCGAGCCGGCTCGCAGAAGAGATCAAGCTTTGGTCTTTTTTGTTTTGGCGCAATTCAGCACGGAAAAAACCGCTCACACTTTTCCTGGAATTGCTTTGGCGGCCGCGGCGAGTTCGGCCAGCCGCTTGACCGCCGTCGGCGGCATTTGCGGCGGGTTAGGAGCCTGCGATGCCTCGATCAGCAGCTGGTCGCAGGCGGCTTCCGTATCGCCGATCAGCCGGTCCATGAATTCGTCCTTGCCGAGCCCGGGCGGAATCGGCGGCAGGAAGCGGGCCTTGATGGTGCCGGGAAAGCGCAAGAATTTGCGGCGAGGCCAATAGAGGCCGGCGACATGGGCGACCGGTACCACCGGGACGCCAAGCTGCGTATAGAGCTCGACAATGCCGTATTTGTAAGCCGGCTCGTCGCCTGGCGCTCGGCGCGTGCCTTCGGGGTAGATAATCAGCTGGCGCGGATTGCGCCCCATCTCCTGCTTTGTCGATGCAACGACCTGCTTCAACGCCTTGGAGCGGCTGCCGCGGTGAACCGGGATCATCCGCATCTTCAGGATGTACCAGCCGAAGAAGGGGATCCAGGTCAGCTCGCGCTTCAGGATATAAAGCGGGTCGTGTAAAAACGGAAAGAAAGCGATCGCGTCCCAAAACGACTGGTGTTTCGGCGCCAGGATGAAAGAGCCCTCCGGCAGGTTTTCGACCCCGGTGATGTCGCTCCTGGTGCCGGCGATCTTGTCGTAGAGCCACAGGCTGGTGCGCGACCAGAATTTCGGCACGAACCAGGCGCGATGGCGTGGCGAGAGGAAGTAGTAAGGGGTCCAGAGGACCATCTGGACGATCAGATTGACATAGAAGACGAAGTTGAACGCCAGCGAGCGGATATAGAGCATGCGGGGAACGGCCCGTTGAGGAGGTGTGCGTTGGTTACACCAAGCGCGGGCAAAAAGGAAACGCCGCAATGGCCTGACATAGGCCGGCTCGCCACTGACTCAAGCCAGTCTCAACTCACCACGTCGCCTGCAATAGCCGCTGCTTCAGCCGCGGAGCGGCGAAATCGAGGAACGCCCTGAGTTTCACCGCCAGCAGGCCTTGGCCGGCATGGACGAGGCTCACCGGCCATGGCTGCGGCTCGAAGGGCCGCAAGACCGGGACGAGCACGCCGGAACGTACTGCGTCCGCGATCTGGTAGGAGAGCACCCGCGTCATCCCGGCGCCTGCAATCGCGGCATCGATTGCAGCTTCCGCCGTGTTGACGCGCAGCCGTGAGCGGATCGGCACGATCAGTTCGCCCTTGTCGCCGGCAAAGCTCCAGCTGGCGAGAGCGGAAGGCCCCTCGAAACTGATGCATTCATGCGCGGCCAGATCGTCCGGCGTCCGCGGCATGCCACGCGCGGCGATATAGGCGGGGCTGGCGCACACGACGCGACGGATCGCGCCGACGCGGATGGCAATGAGGCTCGAAGGCGCAAGCTCGCCGATGCGGATGGCAAGGTCGAGATGTTCCTCCGCCAGTTGGGTTATCCGGTCAGCCAGCGTCAGGCGAATGTTGACTTGAGGATAAGCCGCCAGGAATTCGGTGACGACAGGCAGCACGTGCAGGCGACCAAAGACGACCGGCGCGGTGATGAACAGGTCGCCGGTCGGCGTGCTGTATTCGCCGGCAGCGGTGCGTTCGGCTTCGCCGACCTCGCCGAGGATGCGGCGGCAGGCGGCGAGATAGGCCTGGCCGGCATCGGTCAGCGTGAGCTGCCGGGTCGAACGGTTCAGCAGGCGCGCCTGAAGGTGCTTTTCGAGGTCGGAAACCTTGCGGCTGACCGTTGCCAGTGGAATGCCGAAATGGCGGCCGGCAGCGGAAAGGCTGCCCGCTTCCACCGCGGCGACGAACAGCGACATGGCTTCGAGACGATCCATACTTTGTTCCGGAAATTGGAAGGATAGCTTGCAACTATGCCATCTACATCCAAAACATGGAAGGATCTACCTCTTCGCGTACAATGGCCGTGTTTCGGCCTCGCGGAGGCTTCCATGAATGCTCATACTTTCACCAGCGATGTCGCCTTCACGCCGACGGTCAAGGCGATCCAGACCCGCAAAGGTTCGCGCAAGGGCTATGCCAGCGCCGAGGAGCGCGGCGGATGGCGCGCCCATATGACGCCCGACCTCGCCGACTTCATCGCGGCGCAGACCAGCGTCTTCCTGTCGACGGCAAATGGCGAGGGTCAGCCCTACATCCAGCATCGCGGCGGGCCAGCCGGCTTCCTCAAGGTGCTGGACGAGAAGACCATCGGCTTTGCCGATTTCTCCGGGAACAGGCAGTTCATCACGCAGGGGAATCTCGCCGACAACAACCAGGCATTCCTGTTCCTGATCGACTATGCGCATCGCCAGCGCGTCAAGATCTGGGGCACGGCGCGCGTCGTCGAGGACGATGCCGAGCTTCTGGCAAGGCTGATGCCGCAGGACTACAAGGCGCGCCCCGAGCAGGTCATCTTGTTCACCGTCTCGGCCTGGGATGCCAATTGCCCGCAACACATTCCGCAGCGATTCGAGGCCGCCGATGTCGCGGCCGCACTCGCCGAACGCGACAAGCGGATTGAAAGCCTCGAACAGGAGATTGCGCGGCTGCGTGGCGCGGAAGACGGCACGGCCAAGGGGTAATCGAGCGCCGTCAGAGTCGTCTGTCCAATTCCCAAGGGAAAGCGTACGTGCTTTTCCCGGGAAAACCGCTACACACTTTTCCTGGAATTGCTTTAGTCCTTGGCGGTCGAAACCTCGGCCAGTGCGACGCTGTCGGCAGTCTGGCGGACCGGGACGACGCCGCGCGCAAGCGCCAGCAGGTATTTGCTGTATTCGGTCAGAAGCACGCGTAGCGCTTCCGGCTTGGTCAGCCAGTCGCCATTGTCCAGATTGGTGTTGACCACCGGATAGGGTTCAAGCCTGGCGCCATGCAGCAGGCGGCCCATCTCGAGCAGGCTGCGCGGCATGTGGTAATTGTTGGTGACGAGGATGACGCTGCCATAGGCGTGGCTCTCCACCCATTTAGCGCTTTCCTCGGCATTGCCGATCGTGTCGAGCGCGGCGCGGTCGATGTCGACACAGCAGGAAAACAGCGCCTTGTCGCCGCCGGTAGCAGCCTGCAATTGGCGGCGGCTGGCAGAGGGATGCACGCCTGAGATCAGCAGCCGCTCGCCCTTGCCGGAGGCAAGCAGATCGAGTGCTGCGTCGAGGCGGGCCTGACCGCCGGTCAAGACGATGATCGCATCGGCCTTGGCCGGGTTGGTCGGGGTCGTCATGTGGCTGACCTTGCTGGCGAACCAGCCGAAGCCACCGGCAAACAGGGCCACCAGCAGCAGTAGACAGAGGGAGGCGAGACGCAGGGCGGTGCGCAAACGGCCCAGCCCGGTACGCACACGCAAACGCACCACTGGCATCTGTCCAGCCGTTCCGGTCGACTCCCGCGCGTTCATCATCCTATGGTTAATCCTGAAATGCCTTTTTGGTAAGGAAAAAAGCGCACATTGCGTTACGTCGGTTTTCGATCCGTGATCGTCCCTTCCATTCCTGTCCTTGCCCCCGAACTGTTTTCGCTTCTGCCCTCACGGGTCACCCCGCATCCGGCTGGCGGACATCGATGTCGCTGAGATAGGCGACGACGGTGGCGTGCGAGGTCGCCGCCGTCAGTCCGCCGATCACCAGCACCATCAGGCCGACGCCGAGATAGCCTGCCGATCCGATGGCGAAATTGCCGAACAAAGCGGTGGCCTGGTCGGCCTGCGGCGTTGCCATGTTGCGCGACGACCACCGGGAAAAGACGATGAAAACCAGGATCGCGGCTGCGCCGCCGGCGGCTGCGCCCTTCATCCCGGTGACCAGGAAATGCCAGCGGAATTCGCGCGCGATGAAGCGCGCCTCGGCGCCGACGAAATGCAGCACTTCGATGATATGGCCGTTACCCGCCATGGCGCCGCGCGTCGCAAACACTACGGTCAGCACCGTCGCCGACAGCATCAGGACCAGCACGGCGATGCCGATGGTGACCGTGGTGCGGGCCATGGCGACCAGCCGGTCGACCCATGTACGGTGATCGTCGAGCGAAGCACTCGGCAGCTTGGGCGTGAGCGCCGCACGGATGGCGCTGAAGTCGGGCGGGCTGGTCTCGTCGATGGTGACGATGATCAGGCGCGGCACCGGCAATTCGTCGATATTCAGGCCCGAGCCCAGCCATGGCTCCAAAAGGCGCGCGGTGGCGTCGCGATCGATGATCCGGGTTTCCTTTACGCCGGGGAATTCGCCGACGATCTGCGAGGCCTGGGCAAGGGCTGCCTCCATGTCGAGGCCGTCGACCGGCTTGATCTGAATCGTCGCCTCGCGCGAGATCTGGTTTTCCCAGACCGAGGCAGTGTCGCGCACCAGCGTGACGGCGCCGAAAGTCAGGCAGGACAGGAAGGTCATGATGGCGATGACCAGCACCAAGGCGCGGCCGGCAATATTCTGCGCCGGCACGATCGGCGCCATGCGGCGCTGGACGCGCTGCGTCGTCGTTGCGGGCTCGGCGGCGTCTTCATGCAGCTGTTCGGCCGATAGCTCAGTCATAAATATCCAGCCTTCCGCCGGCCAGGATCATGCGGCGCGCGTCGACCTGCTCCATCAGGCCGAGATCGTGAGTGGCGATCACCACCGCGGTGCCGAGCCGGTTGAGCTCAATGAACAGCCTGAGCAACCGGCGCGCCAGCGGCGGGTCGACATTGCCGGTCGGCTCGTCGGCAAGCAGGATTTCGGGCTGTTCGATCAAGGCCCGAGCGATTGCCGCGCGCTGCTTTTCGCCGCCCGAAAGGACCGGCGGCAGCACATGCATGCGCTCGCCCAGGCCGACCCATTTCAAAAGTTCGGTGACGTCGGTGCGGTAGCTCGCTTCCTCGCGGCCGCGCACGCGCAGCGGCAGAGCGACATTCTCATAGGTGGTCATGTGGTCGAGCAGGCGGAAATCCTGGAACACCACGCCGATGCGGCGCCTGAGATGCGGCAGTTCAGCGCGCGAGATGCGCGAGCGGTCCTTGCCGAAGATGGTGATCAGCCCGCGTGTCGGCTTCAGCGACATGAACAGAAGGCGCAGCAGCGTCGTCTTGCCGGCGCCCGAGGGCCCGCTCAGGAACTGGAAGGAGCTCTCCGGAATGTGCAGGGAGATGTCGCGGAGGATTTCCGGACCCATGCCATAGCGAAGGCCGACATTTTCGAAGCGGATCACGTGCGACGACCTGAGGTGTGTGGCGGCGGCGTGCCAACCCTTTCTGTCCAACGACCATCGGCCGCCATGGTTAACCGTCGGTTAATTTTCGCTGTTTTTGAATGCGTCACAAGGGTTCCGGTTGGGAAGCGTTAACCATTTCCATTTACGCAAAAGAAACGAAAAGGCAACAGCGGGGCCATGATGGCTGAGCAACGAACCGCGCGCCCGGTTTCCGGCGAAATCATGACCGGGACAAGTGTCGCACCGGAATCGCGTCCTGTGGCGACCGACATCGTCGATGCGGATTATGAGGTGCTGCCGCAGCTGATCCCACTGATAGAAGCCATGCCGACGCCGGCGCGCGACATCGCGACGCCGTCGATGGAAGGCATGGAGATGCTGCGCAAATCAGATGCGTCAGCCGGGCGGCCGGCATCGCGTGGCGGGCCGATCTTCTGGATTGCCGGCATCGGTGCGGCGCTTGCCGCCTTCTGGGTCTCGGGTGGCCATGCGCTGGTGCGCCAGACGCCGTTCTGGTCAGTCGAACAGCCGGAGGGCGCCGTACTCAGCATTGCCGGCGTCACGTCGCGTGTCGACGCCTCAGGACCCGCCCCGGTGCTGTTCGTGGATGGCGAGGCCGTCAATGACGGTTTGAAGGCGGGACAATTGCCGCCGCTGGAGATACGTGTCACCGGCAATGACAGCCGCATCACCCGTTATACTCTGGGGACATCCAACCGTTCTCTGGCGCCCGGCGAAAGATTCGGCTTTTCCAGCCGCCTCGATGTGCCTAGAAACGGCGTCAAGGCCGTGGCGGTCACCTTCGCCGGCTAGTCGGTTCTCTGGAAAGGTTGTTGATGCCAGTTGTGCGCGGCAAGGACATCGAGGTCCTGTTTTCGGCGTCCGCGATCGCGCGGCGCAATCTCGAACTCGCCAAGGAGATCGCCGAGCACGACTATCACGACCTGCTGGTGATTTCGGTGCTGAAGGGCTCGTTCATCTTCGCCGCCGATTTGATCCGCGCCATGCACGATGTCGGGCTGTCGCCCGAGGTCGAGTTCATCTTCATTTCCAGCTATGGCGCCGGCACCACCAGCGGCGAGGTGAGGGTGCTGCGCGACATCGACAATGAGGTCGCCGGCCGCGACGTGCTGCTGATCGACGATATCCTGGAGTCGGGCAAGACGCTCTCCTTCACCCGCAACCTGATGCTGTCGCGCGGCGCCAAAAGCTGCGCCATCGCGGTGCTGTTGGACAAGCGCATGCGCCGCCAGACCGAGCTGAACGCCGACTATGTCGGCTTCGACTGTCCCGATTACTTCGTCGTCGGCTACGGCATGGACGTCGCTCACGCTTTTCGCGAACTGCCGTTTGTCGGTGTCGTCAAAGGCGATGCCTGAGAAAAGGCCCCCGACGCTTCAAATTTTTCAGAAAAAGTCAACTTTTGCCCGCCAAATTCCGGCCCATGGCAAAGCTTCTGATCGTCGAGGACGATGAGTCCGTCCGCACCCTCGCCGCCCGCGCGCTCGAACGCGCCGGGCACTCGATCGATATCGCCGCCGACGGCGCGCAGGGGCTGGCGATGGTCAGTGCTGCAGGCGGCGGCTACGACCTCGTCGTCTCCGATATCCGCATGCCGGAAATGGACGGCATCGAGATGGCGATCGCCGCAGCCAGGCTTTTCCCTGACATGAAGATCCTGCTGATGACCGGCTATGCCGACCAGCGCGAGCGCGCCGAGGAATTGAACGGCATCGTTATCGACGTCGTGCAAAAGCCTTTCACGCTGGCCGAAATCCGCTCGCGGGTCGACCAGGCGCTCGCCTGCTTCGCCTGACACGCTTCAGGCGGCATCCTGAGACGCGGCGAGGACAGGCGCAGCGCTCCGGCGCCGTTCGGTGTTGAGCGCCAGCAGACCGGCGCCGATGATCAGCGCCGCACCGATGGCAGTGGTCGAGCGCGGCACCTCGTCGAAGAACAGGAAGCCCCACAGCGGCGACCAGATGATGCCGGTGTATTCGAAGGTGGCGACGCGGTTGGCGGGCGCCAGCCTGTAGGCCTGCGACAGCAGGATCATGCCGGCCGAAGCGACGAAGCCGCAGGCCGCCATCTTGAGGAAATCCGGGGTCGTCGGCCAGACCCACGGCCGCACCAGGAATTCGAGGCTGGGGTGGACAGCATGGGTTATGCCGGCAAGCCAGAATGTGCCGGCAACCGCAGCGGCGCCGACCAGATAGGCGCCGTTCTGGTAGAAGGCCATGACGGTGGAGGATTCGGTGTCGCCGATCTTGCGCGCCATCAGCTGTGAAAAGCCGTAGAGCAAAGCCGAGCCCAACGAAAGCAGCGCCGCCCAGTCGAACAGGCCGGCGCCCGGGCGCAGCATCACGACCACGCCCAGCATGCCGATCAGCACGGTGGCGAGAGCCTGCCAGGATACCCGCTCGCCGAGATAGGGCCCGGCTATCGCCATGATGAACAGGGGCGCCATGAAATAGAGCGCCACCGCGTCGGCGAGCGGCAAGGCAGCGATCGCCAGATAGTAGACCGTATAGGAGGAGAACTGGATGAAGGCGCGTATCGTCAGCAGGCCGAACCGCTTCGAGGCGATGGCCCGCAGGCCGACATCGGCGCGAACGAGAACGACCAGGATCGGCAAAGCGACGATCGAGCGGATCCACATCACCTCGGTCACGGGATAGCCGGCTGACACCGCCTTGACCAGCGGGTCCTGGAGCGAGAACACCAGCACGCCAAGGCAGAGGCTGATGATGCCGAGAACGATCCGGTTGCGCATGTTGTTCTGCCGGCCCTTGCCTTAACTGCCCGCAGCCGCCCGGCCATGGGGTAAAAAGAACCCGCCACCGTTTCGGGCAGCGGGTATGAGTGAGGACTCTTTGATTGGTCCGCAGCCGATTTCGCGGCGGCATATCCAATGGGCGAGCGGACTATGCTGCGGCGTTTGACATGTTGCAAACGAATTGGAATGATACCAGCGATCAAATTTGCTTATGACGGATTCGATGCGGCCACCCCTCGACAGCGATCTCCTGCGCACCTTCGTCGCCATTGCCGAAGCGGGCAATTTCACCCGGGCGGCGGAGCAGGCCGGGCGCACCCAGTCGGCGGTGTCGATGCAGATGAAGAAGCTCGAGGAGCTGGTCGGCGACAGCCTGTTCGAACGCGGCTCGCGCGGCGTGGCGCTGACGCGCCGTGGCGGCGAGCTGATCGTCAATGCCCGCCGCATCGTCTCTCTGCTCGACGAGACGGCGGCATCGATGGCGGCGGCACCGCTTGGCGGGCCTGTGCGCATCGGCATTCCCGAGGAATATGGTCACGCCATCCTGTCGCGCGCGCTCGGCGCCTTCTCGAAGCGTCACACCAAGGTCGAGGTCACCGTGCGCTATGCACATTCGGGCGCCCAGCTGGCAGCGTTGGCGGCCGGTGAACTCGACCTCGCCGTGGTGTTCGAATGGCAGGATCCTTCCGGCGGCGAGGTGCTGATGCACGATCCGACCGTGTGGGTGACATCGAGCCTGCATCACATGCATGAGGAGCGGCCGGTGCCGATCGCGCTCTACAACCGGGCCGGCTGGTGCAAGGACTTTGCCATCAAATCGCTGGAGCAGCGTGGGCTGGCCTACCGTGTCGCCTATACCAGCGACACCACCGGCGGCCTGAAGCTCGCCGTCACCTCTGGCCTGGCGATCGCGCCGATCTCGCACAGCAATATTCCGGATGGCTGCCGCGAGCTCACCGCCGCGGACGGGTTCGGCCACATCGATTCCTCGAATGTGGTGATGCATCGCAACCCCAATGCCTCAGGCGAGGCGATCGACGGCATGCAGGAAGCAATACGCGAGGCGTTCGTCAACCGGCCGGCTTAGTCTGTTGCATCCTCGTAGAAATGCAGCCGATTGCCGAAGGGGTCGCCGACCGACACTTCACGGGTCTGCCACGACGTGGTTTCGAGGCCCGGCCGGGCGTAGCGGTATCTCTTGCCGATCAGTTCGCGGTGCAATGCCGCGATGTCCTCGACCTTGATGCGCATGGCTATACCCGGCGCGCCGTCGCCATGATGTTCGCTCAGATGCAGGACACAGCCGTCGCGGATTACACCCATGTAGAGCGGCGCATTGTCGTCGAAGCGGTGCTCGAACTCGACCTTGAAGCCGAGAAAGTCGACATAGAATTCGCGTGCCTTGGCGATGTCGAAGATGCGCAGGATGGGCGTGACGGCACCGAGTTTCGGCATGGCGCTGATACCATTCAGTTCGACGGATGTTGCCTTGGAGGCTACTTCAGCTCCAGCAGCCGCTCGAGGTAGCTGCGCTCGATGTCGGGGCTGAGCGCGTTGCCGAGCCGCTTGCGAATCGCCTCGAGAATCTGGCGGGCGCGCTGCACGTCGATCTCGTCGGGCACCTTCACCGAATCGCCGAAATCGGGTCCGCGGCTGGCGCGTGGTCGGCCCAGCGGATCGCGGCCGGCGTCCTGTTGGCGGCCGCCTTCCTGGCTGCCGCCCTGGTCGCCCTGCATCGCCTGCAGCTGCTTCATCATCTCCTTGGCGCCCTTGCGCAGCGCTTCCAGCGCGCGACCCTGGTGGCCGACTGCCTGGTCGCCTTCGCCTTCGCCAAGCGACTTTTCGGCATTGCCCATGGATTTGCCAGCGTCGCCAAACCCCTCATTGGGTTGCATGCCCATGCCTTCCAGGCCCTTCTTCAGCTTGTCGAGTTCGCTCTGCAACTGGCCCTGGCCTTCCTGCAGCTGCTTCATCGCATCGGCGAATTCCTGCGGTGTCATCGACTTCGGCCGGGCGAGAGGATCGCGATCCTTGCCGACGCCCGGCTGGTCCGGGTCGTCGCCATTGCCTTCGCCGGGCTGCTGATTATCTCCGCGCTGCATCTGGTCCATGCGGTAGGTGTCGTTCATCATCTCCTGCTGGCGGCGCATGATCTCGCCCAGCTTGTCCATCTGCTGGCGCATCTCGCTGTCCTGCTCGCCGCCCTGCTGCTGACGGCCGGCCTGCAGGTTGTTCATCATGTTTTCCAGCTGCGACAGCAGCTCCTGCGCCTTGTCGCGGTCGCCCGACTTCGCCAGGTTCTCGATCTGGTCCATCATGCGGTCGATATCACTCTGACGCAGCTCGCGACCATTCTGCTGCATCTGCGGCGCGTTCGGGTTCTGCTTGGCGCGCTCGGCGAATTCCTGCAGGAATTCGTTCATCGCCTCGCGCAGTTCCTTCATCGCCTTTTCGATCTCTTCGTCGCTGGCGCCGCGCTTGATGGCGTCCTGCAGCGCCTGCTGGGCCTGGCGGAGCCGCTTTTCGGCGGACGAGAGATTGCCTTCCTCGATGCCGAGCGCGATTTCCCAGAGATAGGCAACCTCGTTGCGCAACTGATCGTCGCTGTCCGACATCTTCAGCCGGCTGCGGGCGCTCATGATGGCGAGGTAATGCGACATGTTGTCGAACGTGTCCTCGGGCCGCAGCGTGATGGCGTCCATCAGGTCGAGCACGCGCGGCTTGGCATTGGCGTCGAGCGCCAGCAGGCGGCGCTGCTCGACCACCGCCCGCGCCAGCGGGTTGGCGAAGGGCCGCTCCGGCATCACAATAGTCTTGGTTTCGCTGGTCGCGGTGTGTCCGGCATCGTCGGTGGCCACAAGCGACAGCTTGATGCTGGCGCCGGCCCAGACATGCTCGGTGAGGTCCTTGGTGGTCTTGGCGGCGTTCGCCTTGCCGCCGCGGCGCGGCAGCGCCAGCGGCAGGTCAGGCGGACCGTAGAGCGGATGCGCATCGGGCGCCGCCGGATCGGCCAGCGCGAAAACCGCCTTGGCGGTGGCCGCGCCATAGTCGTCGTCGATCTGGTAGTTGAGCTCGAAGGCGCCGTTGACGGCGCGCTTGGGCTCGCCGACGAAGCGGATCGTCGGCGGCTTGTCGGGGATCACCGCGAAGGCCCAGCGACCGAGATCGGCTTCGCCCGACTTCAGCGTCAGCGTGCCGTCGGCGGTCAGCTTGCCGGTGAACTGGCGCAGCTTGGGGGTCGCGGGGTTGACCGCCGCTGCCTTGACGGCCGCCACCTGTGGTCCCGACGGGTCGATGGCGCGAGCATTGCCGCCCTTGTCGGCAAAGCTTAGCGTTTCCTCGCCGGAGCCGCCGGTCACGCGCAGCGAGACGTCGCTGCCTTGCGGCACGGTGAAGGTGGCAACCGCCTGCTTGGCGTTGCCATCGATGACTGGCGCGGTCAAGAAGATGGGCGGCTTGCCGGTATAGGCCGGCGGGGTCACCCAGGCATCGATGCGCGGCGGTACGATGTCGCGCGCCGCATGGGCACTGAAACCATCGGACAGCCTGCCGCCGGACGGTCCGAAGGAGAAGGCAAAAGCGGTGACCAACAGCAGCGCCGCCACGGCACGCAATGCCCACGGATCGCGCTCCGGCACGCGCGTACGCGGCAGGTCGGCGCCAAGGCTGCCGAGCTTGTCGGCCATGCGCTTTTGGTGTTCGCGCCACAACGCCTGGGAAAAGATGCTTTCCTTGCCGCTGGGACGGTCGGTCTGCACCAGCACCGGGCTGTGCTGCAGCTGGTTGGCGGCCTCGATACGGCGGTCGATTTCAGCGGCGGATGGAAGCTTGAAGAAACGCAGCGGATAGAGCGCCGCCAGCGTGGCAATACCGAACGCCGTGACCAGGATAACGCGCGCAATGTCAGGCAGCCGGGGGAAAAGGCCGAGCCAGGAGAGGCTGAGAAACAGGCTGGCGATGATGAGCAGCGGCAGAAGCAGCGGCCAGCCGCGCTCGACCGTCATCGAGACCCGTGTCGCCAGCCGGCTCAGGGCAAGCCGCCCGGCCAGGCTGCGATCGCCACTGGAAATGGGGCGTTCCGTCATCGGCCCTTCCTGCCCGGGCGGGATGGCCCGGACTCAACAAGCAGAAGTTTACCAGCAAACACGGCAAAGGCGAGGCGGTTCCGGAAAACTTGAAAAGCTTTGACGGGTTTGCGTCCCACTTCAGTCGAAGCAAGGTTTAGAATTTCGCCGGATCGGTATTCGAGCCGCAGACAAGGACGGCGATCCGCTCGCCCGGCGCCGGCGTGTAGCGGCCGGACAGCAGCGCTGCGAAGGCCCCTGCGCCGCCCGGCTCGGCGATGATCCGCACCCGCTCCCACAGCGCCTTCTGCGCGGCAATGATGGCGTCGTCGGTGACCAGAATGGAGCGCTCGACAAAAGCCTCGGCGATCGGGAACATCATCTCGCCGACGCGTTTGGGCGCCAGCGAATCGGCGGCAACGCCTTCGGCCGGCGCATCGACGGGGTGGCCGGCTTCGAAGGCGCGATGCAGCGTCGGCGCGCCTTCGGGCTCGATGGCGATGATCCTGATGCGGCCGGCAAACCAGGCGGCGATGCCGCCGATCAGGCCGCCGCCGCCGACAGCGACCAGCAGCGTGTCGATGTCGGGCAGATCGTTTTCGATTTCGAGGCCGAGCGTGCCCTGGCCGACCAATGTTTCCTCCTGGTTGAAGGCATGGATCTGCAGCGCGCCGGTCTTTTCGGCAAAAGCCTCGCTGGCGGCCAGCGCCTCGGCATAGCGGGCGCCGCCGACCATCAGTTCGGCGCCGTAGCCGCGGATGCGCTGCAGCTTGGCCGGTGGGCTGACTTCGGGAACGAAGATCGTCGCCTTGTAGCCAAGCCGCATGGCGGCATAGGCGACCGCGGCGCCATGATTGCCGCCCGAAGCCGCAACCACGCCGGCCGCAGGCACCGGCCGTTCGAGCAGATTGGTGAAGGCGCCGCGCGCTTTGAACGAACCGGAATGCTGCAGGCATTCGAGCTTGAGGTCGACCGCCAGCGGCGGCCGGTCGAAATCGGCCATGTCGACGCGCAGCACCGGCGTGTGCCTGATATAGCGGCGGATGCGCGGTTCCATCGCGGCAATGCGTTCGCGCGTGACGGTGTTGCCGTTCGTCATGACCATCTCCTTGGGATTGACAGCAATTAGTAACTTGGCAAAATGGCTAAATGCAAGAGGTTGATGTCTTCAAGGCGATCGCCAATGAACGCAGGCTGCAGATCCTCGACTGGCTGAAGGATCCGCAGGCGCATTTCCCGGCCCAGGCAGACGGCAATCTGGTCGAGGACGGCGTTTGCGCGCTGCTGATCGCGGAGAAGCTCGGCATTACTCAGGCGACGCTCTCCGAACATATGCGCGTGCTTACCCAGGCGGGCCTGCTGCGCCCCAAGCGCATCAAGCAATGGACGTTCTACCGCCGCGACGAGGACAGGATCGCCGACACAAGGATGCTCATCCAAAACCGGCTGTAGCGCAGCCGCCGTGGCGGCTCCTATGCAAGCCAGTCGGGCACCGAATCCAGGCCGATCAGCTCGTCATAGGTCTGGCGCCGGCGTACGACATGGAAACGGTCGCCGTCGACCAGAACCTCAGGCACAAGTAGGCGGGTGTTGTAGGTGCCGGATTGCACCGCGCCATAGGCGCCGGCGGTGGTGACGGCAATTAGGTCGCCAGACTTGAGCCGGGGCAGGTCACGGTCGAGGCCGAGATAGTCGCCTGTCTCGCAGACCGGGCCGACGACGTCGACCGCCATGCGCGGCGTGTCGGCCGGCGGCTGCACCACCGGCTTGATGTCGTGGAAGGCATCGTAGAGCGTCGGCCGGATCAGATCGTTCATGGCGGCGTCGACGACGAGGAAGTTCTTGGCGTCGCCTTCCTTCACGAAGATCACTTCCGAGACCATGATGCCGGCATTGCCGACGATCAGCCGGCCCGGCTCGAACATCACCTTCACTCCAAGCTTTGTCAGATGCTTCCTGACGATCTCGGCATAGGCATCGGGCAAAGGCGGCGGGCTGTTGTCGGTGCGGTAGGGGATGCCGAGGCCGCCGCCGAGATCGACATGCTCGACGGCGTGGCCATCGGCGCGCAGCGCGCCGACCAGTTCCGCCAGAAGCGCGAAAGCATCGTCAAAGGGCTGCAACTCGGTGATCTGGCTGCCGATATGGGTATCGATGCCGAGGGGCTTGGTGCCCGGCAGCCCGGCCGCGCGGGCATAGACCTGGCGCGCCCGTTGCCAGGGAATGCCGAACTTGTTCTCGGCCTTGCCGGTGGAGATCTTCCTGTGCGTCCTGGCGTCGACATCCGGGTTGATGCGCAGCGACACCGGCGCCACCTTGCCGAGCGCGGTGGCGCGGGCCGACAGTAATTCAAGCTCCGGCTCGGATTCGACATTGAAGCAGAGAATGCCGGCCTCGAGCGCGAAATCCATCTCGCGCGCGGTCTTGCCGACACCGGAAAACACGATCTTGTTGGCCGGGATTCCGGCGGCGAGCGCGCGGCGCATTTCGCCTTCCGAGACGGTATCGGCGCCGGCGCCGAGCTTTGCCAGCGTCCGCAGCACCGCCTGGTTGGAATTCGCCTTCAAGGCGTAACAGACCAGCGTGTCGAGCCCGGCAAAGGCCCCGGCGAACACCCGGTAGTGTCTGGTCAAGGTTGCCGTCGAATAACAATAGAACGGCGTGCCGACGCTTGCGGCGATGTCTGGTATCGCCACGTCCTCGGCATGGAGCACGCCGTCGCGGTAATCGAAATGGTTCACGAGAGTGTTTCCGGAAGTTGGAGCACGAGACCTGGTTAGCACGAGACCTGGTCAGAAAGACCAAGCCGGTCTCATCGGCCCTAGATCAGCGGGTCGAGGATGAATTTCTTGTCCACGACCGGTTTTTCCGGCTCCGGCGGCACCGGCTGTTTGGCGCGCTCGGCGTCCTTGCGGGCCTGGACGGCCGCTTCATAGGGCGTGTCGAGACCAGCCTTACGGCCGCAAGCGGTCACGGCAGCCATCGCCGTCAGCAGCGTCAGCGTCACCAAAATCCTGCTTGCGGTCATCGATCCATCCGTCCGAAACTTTATGTGCTGCGCTTTTAACCGAGTTTTAGGCGCATTGCACCCCGGCATCATGCCTTGGCGATGCGCTTTTTCCAGCTGCGGATCTGCTTCCTGACCTCCGACGGCGCCGTGCCGCCGAAACTGGTGCGGCTCTTCACCGAATTCTGCACCGCCAGAACCGAGAAGATGTCTGCCGTGATGCCGGGGTTGATCGACTGCAGATCCTCCAGCGACAGCTTTTCAAGGCTCACCTTCTTCTCTTCGGCCAACGCCACTGCGCCGCCGGTGACATGGTGTGCCTCACGGAAGGGCAGGCCCAGCGTTCGCACCAGCCAGTCGGCGAGGTCGGTCGCGGTCGCGTGGCCCGAGCTGGCGGCCTTCTTCATGGCGGCGGCATTGACCGTCATGTCGCGCACCATGCCGGTCATCGCCGCCAGCATCAGATCGAGCGTCTCGGCGGCGTCGAAGACCGATTCCTTGTCTTCCTGCATGTCCTTGCCATAGGTCAGCGGCATGCCCTTCATCACCGTCAGCAGCCCGACGAGATGGCCGGTGACGCGGCCGGTCTTGCCGCGCACCAGTTCGGCGGCGTCCGGGTTCTTCTTCTGCGGCATGATTGAGGAGCCGGTGGAGAAACTGTCCGACAGTCTGACAAAGCCGAATTGCGGCGTCGACCAGATGATGATTTCTTCGGCGAGCCGCGACAGATGCGTGGCGGAGATCGCCACCAGGCTCAAAAACTCCAGCGCGAAATCGCGGTCGGAGACGCTGTCCAACGAATTGCGCATCGGCTCGCGGAAGCCGAGCGCCTTGGCGGTCTTGTGGCGATCGATCGGAAAACTGGTGCCGGCAAGCGCTGCCGCGCCGAGCGGGCTTTCATCCATCCGCTCGATGGCGTCGCGGACGCGCGACAGGTCGCGCGAAAACATCTCGACATAGGCCATGCAGTGGTGGCCGAAGGTCACCGGCTGCGCCGCCTGCATGTGGGTGAAGCCCGGCATCACGGTTGCCGCATGCTCCTCGGCGCGCTCGAGCAAGGCTGAGATCAGCCCCTTCAGCGCCTCGGCAACGCGGAAACATTCGTCCTTGACCCAGAGCCGGAGATCCACCGCCACCTGGTCGTTGCGTGACCGCGCCGTGTGCAGGCGGCCGGCGGCCGGGCCGATCAGATCGGCGAGGCGGGCCTCGATGTTCATGTGAATGTCTTCCAGCCGGGTCGAGAACTCGAACGTGCCGGCCTCGATCTCTTTCAGGATCGTGTTCAGCCCGTGAGCGATCTTTTCTTGATCGGCCGCCGAAATAATGCCCGTTTCAGCCAGCATCTCGCTGTGGGCGATCGAACCTCTTATGTCTTGCGCATAGAGTTTGCGGTCGAACGAAATCGACGCGTTGATCGCTTCCATGATCGCGGCCGGACCCGAGGCAAAACGTCCGCCCCACATCTGGTTGCTGGCCTTCTTGTCGCTCATCGCTATAACCCGTGCTCCGGAGCAGTCTTAGAAAATGGCAGACGTTAACAGATACTTCCCGGCCCCGCGCCTGATCCTCGCCGCTTTGCTGGCGGGCGTGCTGGCCGGCGCGGTCGCGGTATATGTCAGCGAGAGCGGGTCTGGCAACAACGCAGCCACCGGCAGCGCACCTGCGGCCGGCGCGGGCAACAGCAAGGACGATGTCGCCTGCGCCGCCAAGAGCGACCGCGCCAAAAAGGTTGCCGCCGCGGCCACCGGCCAGGTGGCGGCATTGCTGCCCGCCGATCCGCCGCAATCGCTGAAAAGTCTCGCCTTCAACGGTCCCGACGGCAAGCCTATGACGATCGCCGATCATGCCGGCAAGACCGTGCTGCTCAATCTGTGGGCGACGTGGTGCGCGCCCTGCCGCGCCGAAATGCCGGCGCTCGACGCCTTGCAGAAGGAAAAGGGCAGCGATGCCTTCGAAGTGGTCGCGGTCAATGTCGATGCCGGCGACGATGTGAAGCCGAAGAAGTTCCTCGCCGATATCGGCATCGGGTCGCTCGGCTACTACCGCGATTCGACGCTGGCGCTGTTCAACGACGTCAAGACGCGTGGCTTGGCGCTAGGCCTCCCCGTCACCATGCTGATCGATGGCGAAGGCTGCCTGGTCGCGCATATGAACGGACCGGCCGAATGGTCGGGACCGGATGCCAAGCGCCTGGTCGAGGCCGCACTCGCCCCTTAGGATGAGCGCAGGGCCGCCGCCGGCGGCAGCATCAAGATGCTGCCGCCGCATTGTTTGACGCTGGCGTCGTCTTGTGCCGCCGGCGCCGCGACGCCGGTCAGTTCACTGAACGCCTCGATCGGGCTCGGCCGGCCTAGATAGTAGCCCTGGCCGATCTCGCAGGCCTCGGCGTCGAGGAATTTCAGCTCGCCCAGCGTCTCGACGCCCTCGGCCAGAACCGGCAGGCCGAGACCGCGGCCAAGCCCCAGAACGGCGCGCACGATGGCTGCCACCTGGCCGTTGCTGTCGACTGATTTGATGAATGAGCCGTCGATCTTGATCTTGTCGAAGGGGAAGGCGCGGAGATTGGACAACGAGGAGTAGCCGGTGCCGAAATCGTCCATCGCCACACGCACGCCAAGCGCCTTCACCTGGCGCAAGGTCGCCAGCGCGCGCGGCATGTCCTTGACCAGCGCCGTTTCGGTGATCTCGAGTTCGAGCCTGCCGGGCGTCAGGCCGGAGCCGAGCAGGACTTCATGCACCTTGCGGCTGAAATTCGGATTGTGGAGCTGCACCGCCGAGACATTGACCGCGACGGTGAGAGGGTTCTTCCAGCGCGCTGCCTCGGCGCAGGCCGTCGCCAGCACCCATTCGCCGATCTGGATGATGACGCCGCTGTCTTCGGCCACCGGGATGAAGGTCGCCGGCGACACGTCGCCGCGCTGCGGATGGCGCCAGCGGATCAGCGCTTCGAACCCGACCATCCGCCCGCTGCTGATCTCCTTTTGTGGCTGGTAGACGAGGCGAAACTCATCGCGCGCCATGGCCTGGCGCAGTTCGTGCTCCATCACGCGCCGGTCTCGCGCCTCGGCGCCCATCGAGGCCTCGAAGTAACGGTAGGTGTCCTTGCCCTCGGCCTTGGCGCGGTAGAGCGCGGTGTCGGCGTGGCTGACCAGGATTGTCGGCTCATCGGCGTCGAGCGGATAAAGTGCAATGCCGATGCTGGCCGACACCAGCCCGCCACCGACCGACAGCCGGTTTTCCTCGCGCATCGCCGCCAGCACCGCCTCGGCGATGCGGCCGGCCGCCTGCGGGCCGGGAAGATTCGGGGCGATGATGGCGAACTCGTCGCCGCCAAGACGCGCCAGCATCTGTCCGTGGCGGAGCACGCCGGAGGCGCACAGCGCCACCTTCTGCAGCATGGCATCGCCGGCGCCGTGCCCGAACAGGTCGTTCACTTCCTTGAAATGGTCGAGGTCAAGCAGCAGCAGCGCAAGATGCCCGCCCTTGCCGCTGCGATCCATTGCGGCAATTTCGGCCTCGAGCCGGCCGGAGAAACTGCGGCGGTTGGGGAGCCCGGTCAGCGGGTCGAAATGGGCGAGGCGCAGGATCTCCTGCTCGGCCTTCCTGCGTTCGCGGATGTCGCGCACGGCGACAACGCTGTGCCGCTTGCCGCAATAGTCGATGCTTCTAGCGATAAGTTCGACGGGGATGGTGGCGCCGTCATGGGCTCTGAGTTCGGCTTCCTGTGCCTGTCCGCTGCAGTCGGACATGCCGGCCGCGGTGCGTTCGCCGAAGAGGTCGCCAAGCAGCATCGCGTTCAGCACTTCCGGCGCAATGCCGGTGAGTGCCGCGATGCTGTCATTGGCGCTGACGATGCGGGCGCCGTCGCAGACGATCAGCCCCTCGACGGCGGCGTTGGCGAGGCCGTGCATGCGCTCGGCTTCGAGCTTGTGACGCCGGAAGCGAAGGTCGATCCACAATGCTGCGGCTGAAAGCACCAGGATAGCCATGCTGACTGCAGCGGCGGCGAAGGCCTGCGACACCGGTTCGACCGTGAACTGCGATATCTCGATGGAGGAGTCCGGGAAGATCGACACCGCGCCCATGGCGATGAAGTGCAGGCTGCAGATCGCCAGCGTCAACAGGATGGCGGCGGCGATTGTGGCCTGCATGGACGGCCGTCGCAACACGACCAGCAGCGCCAGCGCGGCGAGGGTGACGCCTGTCAGCACCGAGACGCCGACCAGCAGCGGGTTCCAGACGATGCGCCCTTCGACCTCGAAGGCGGCCATGCCGATATAGTGCATGGCGGCGATACCAGCGCCGAGGACCGCGCCGCCGACCAGAGGGTAGTCGATGCCCCGGCGCAAGGTGGCGATCCACATGCCCGCAGCGGTCAGGGCGACGGAACCGGCGAGCGAAAGCGCCGACATTTCCGTATTGTAGGCGTTGGGGATTCCGGGAGAAAAGGCAAGCATTGCGATGAAGTGCGTCGCCCAGATACCGAAGCCGGTGGAAGTGGCTGCTATCATCAGCCAGGTATAGCGGTTGCGCTCGCTCGAGCGGTCGACATGGCGAAGCAGGTTGACCGCCGAGAAGGAAGAAATACCGCAAATGAGCGCTGCCAGTGCGACCAGTCTCAGATCGTGCTCATGCACGATACAATTATAGACCGTCAGCATCTCGCCCCACCTGCTCTCCCACAGCAATCAAGCCGTCCACTTGATTAGTATGCCACGCTTGACGAAGAATCGGTTATGCGAACTACAACTACAGCGGGTTTTTCGGGTTGTACGTTGCGGCGATCCTGTCTCATTCCAGACGCACGGTTACAGCAGCGCCTGGCGATGCCGCTCGGCCGATCTCGATCTGGCCGAGCGCCGGTTTGGCGGCCGCACGGTGCAGGTGCGTGGCGCTGTCACGCGGGCCCTTCACGCATCGCTGGGCGGTCGGCGATCCTTGCAGGCCCACCATGCCCCATTCTATCGCTGAGCCGGCTTGGCATTTCTCTCTGTCCTCGTTGCAAGGCGAGGGGGCGCGAAGTTAGCCGGGTATGAAATTCACGAAACAGCAACAAATCCGTTGTCCGATTGTCATCAGCGACACATATTGCGTTCGCGGGAGCGCCCCTTTCGCCAATGACAAACGGGAGATGAAACATGAAGTTGTTCGGCTTTGCGGCCGGTGTTGCCGCCACCTTGACCCTGCTTTCCACCACCTCCGCCTTCGCCGCCACCCAGATCAGTTGGTGGCATGCAATGACCGGCGCCAATGCCGAGGTGGTCGACAAGATCGCCAAGGATTTCAATGCCAGCCAGAGCGACTATGAAATTCTCCCCGTTTTCAAGGGCACCTATCCCGAAACGCTGAATGCCGGCATCGCTGCCTATCGTGCGGGGCAAGCGCCCGACATCATCCAGGTGTTCGACGTGGGTACCGGCGTCATGATGGCAGCCGAAGGTGCGATCAAACCGGTGGCCGATGTGCTGACCAGCGCCGGCGTGACCTTCGACAAGAGCCAGTATTTGCCCGGCATCGTCGGTTACTATTCGAAGCCGGACGGGACCATGCTGTCCTTCCCCTATAATTCCTCGTCGCCCATCCTCTACTACAACAAGGATATTTTCCAGAAGGCCGGGCTTGATGTGAACAACCCGCCAAAGACCTGGAACGAGGTGTGGGAAGCCGCCAAGAAGATCAAGGCGAGCGGCGCCGCTTCCTGCGGCTATACCTCGACGTGGTTGACCTGGATCCACCTTGAGGCCTTCGCGGCCTGGAACGACGTTTCCTATGGCACCAACCAGAACGGACTTGCCGGAACCGACGTCGAGCTCAAGATCAATGCGCCGATCTTCGTCAATCATTTCCAGGCGCTCGCCGACCTGGCCAAGGACGGCACCTTCAAATATGGCGGCCGTACATCCGAAGCCAAGCAGATCTTTCTTGCCGGAGAATGCGGCATCTTCACCGAATCGTCGGGGGGTCTCGGTGACATCGTCAAGTCGGGCATGAACTACGGCATCGGCCAGCTTCCCTATGATAGTGACGCCAAGGGCGCGCCCCAGAACACCACGCCGGGCGGCGCCAGCCTGTGGGTGTTCGGCAACAAATCGGACGAGGAATACAAGGGCGTCGCGGCGTTCTTCTCCCACCTGTCCAAGACCGAAGTGCAGGAGTATCTGCATCAGAAGTCGGGTTATCTGCCGGTGACGCTCGCTGCCTATGAGGCGACCAAGAAGTCCGGCTTCTATGACAAGAACCCGGGCCGTGAGACGCCGATCCTGCAGATGCTGGGCAAGGCGCCGACCGAGAACTCGAAGGGCGTGCGCCTCGTCAACCTGCCGCAGGTGCGCGACATCGAGAATGAGGAGTTCGAGAAGATGCTGGCCGGCCAGCAGACTGCGCAGCAGGCGCTCGACAACGCGGTCGCACGCGGCAACAAGGCGATTCAGGAAGCGATCGGAAACTGAAGCGATTTGTCAGTTGAACCTCGTCCACGCGGACCCGCGTGGACGATTTCCTGAATAGCGAGGGAATCACCCTGTCTCCACGCGTCGTCTTCCCCAACAAGACCCTGCCTTACCTGCTGGTGGCGCCGCAACTCGCCATTACGCTGATCTTTTTCTACTGGCCGACCGGGCAGGCGCTCTACCAGTCGATGCTTAGGGAAGACCCGTTCGGGCTGAAGAGCAAGTTCGTCGGGCTCGCCAACTTTCGCAAGGTGCTGGCCGACCCGGCCTACCTCAACTCGATCAAAGTCACGCTGGTGTTCTCTCTGGCGACCGCGATCGTCGCCATGGGTGTGGCCCTGTTGCTTGCCGTCATGGCCGAGAAGGTGGTGCGCGGCAGAGGCCTTTATCGCACGCTGCTGATCTGGCCGTATGCGGTGGCGCCGGCGATTGCCGGCATGTTGTGGCTGTTTCTGTTCAACCCCTCGATCGGTTCGCTGGCCTACGCCTTGAGAGGTCTCGGCATCGCCTGGGATCCCTTGCTTAACGGAAACCAAGCCATGATCCTGCTGGTATCTGCGGCTGCCTGGAAGCAGATCAGCTACAATTTCCTGTTCTTCGTCGCCGGGCTGCAGGCGGTGCCGAAGACGTTGATAGAGGCGGCGGCCATGGACGGCGCCGGGGAGACGAAGCGCTTCTGGACCATCGTCTTCCCGCTGCTCGCACCGACGACCTTCTTCCTGCTGGTCGTCAACACTGTCTATGCGCTGTTCGACACTTTCGGTATCGTTCATGCCGTCACCGGCGGCGGGCCAGGCAAGGCCACCGAGACGCTGGTCTACAAGGTCTACAATGACGGTTTCGTCAATTTGATCCTCGGCGATTCGGCCGCGCAGTCGGTCATCCTGATGGTCATCGTCATCTCACTCACGGCCATCCAGTTCCGCTATGTGGAACGCAAAGTCCACTACGGTTGAGCGCGAGCGATGATTGGTCAGTCCCCGCTTCGCGCCCTCATCGCCCACGCCGTGCTCATCCTGGGCATCCTGATCGTCGCTTTCCCGATCTACTACACCTTCGTTGCCTCCACGCAGACGCTGCAGACCATCCTCAAGCCGCCATTGCCTCTTTTGCCCGGCGACCAGGTCTGGAACAATTACAGCGAGGCGCTGTTCGGCGGTGTCGGCCGCATCGGCGGCGTCAGTGTCGGCCGATTGCTGCTCAACACCACGATCATGGCGCTCGGCATCGCGGTGGGGAAGATTTTCATCTCGATCCTTTCGGCCTATGCGATCGTGTTCTTCCGTTTTCCGCTTCGGATGGTCTTCTTCTGGCTGATCTTCATCACACTGATGCTTCCCGTCGAGGTGCGCATCCTGCCGACCTACAAGGTGATGGTCGATCTCGGCATGATCGACACCTATGCCGGCCTGATCATTCCGCTGATCGCCTCGGCCACCGCCACGCTTCTGTTTCGCCAGTTCTTTATGACCATCCCAGGTGAGTTGGTGGAAGCGGCGCGTGTCGACGGCGCCGGACCATGGCGCTTCTTTTTCAACATCCTGCTGCCGCTGTCGCGCACCAACATCGCAGCACTGTTCGTCATCCTCTTCATCTATGGCTGGACGCAGTACCTGTGGCCGCTGCTCGTCACCAACAGCAACGACATGAACACCATCGTCATCGCACTTAGAAAGATGGTTTCCTTCGCCGATGCCGATACCCAATGGCATCTGGTCATGGTCACCGCGATGCTGGCCATACTGCCGCCGATCCTGATCGTGGTGCTGATGCAACGCTGGTTCGTGCGCGGACTTGTCGATCCCGAAAAGTGAGAAGCCGATGGCGACCATCGATCTGAAGGATGTGAAG
Organism: Mesorhizobium sp. LSJC269B00; assembly: GCF_000502815.1. Lineage (NCBI taxonomy): Bacteria > Pseudomonadati > Pseudomonadota > Alphaproteobacteria > Hyphomicrobiales > Phyllobacteriaceae > Mesorhizobium > Mesorhizobium sp. LSJC269B00. The sequence goes on along the minus strand of NZ_AYVN01000001.1, from coordinate 896,390 downwards.
AAAGTCTATCCCGGCGGCGTCGAGGCGGTGAGGGGTGTCTCGATCGCCATTCCCGACAAGGAGCTTTGCGTGCTGGTTGGGCCGTCCGGCTGCGGCAAGTCCACGCTGCTGCGGATGATCGCCGGGCTTGAGACCATTTCTTCCGGCACCGTCGCCATCGACGGCAAGATCGTCAACACGATCGGTCCGACCGAGCGCGACATCGCCATGGTGTTCCAGAACTATGCGCTCTATCCACATATGAAGGTCTACGACAATATGGCCTACGGGTTGCGCAACCGGGGTACTCCCAAGGACGAGATCGACAGCAGGGTTCGCTCGACCGCCAAGGTGCTGGAGCTCACGGCGCTGCTCGACCGGCGCCCGCGCGAGCTTTCCGGCGGCCAGCGCCAGCGCGTGGCCATGGGTCGCGCAATCGTGCGCAATCCAAAAGTCTTCCTGTTCGACGAACCGCTTTCCAACCTCGACGCCAAACTGCGCGGCCAGATGCGGGTCGAAATCAAGAATTTGCAGCGCTCGCTCGGTGTCACCTCGGTCTACGTCACCCACGACCAGCTTGAGGCGATGACGCTGGCCGATATTCTCGTCGTCATGAATGGCGGGTTGGTCGAGCAGACGGGCGCGCCGCTCGACATCTACGAGAAGCCGGCATCGACCTTCGTCGCCTCCTTCATCGGAGCGCCGCCGATGAACCTTCTGCCTCTTTCGCAAGGACCGGCTGGTCCGGCGCTGACCGACGGCAAGACGGTTGACTTCGCGCCTACGAACGCCGCCACGCTTGGCTTCCGCCCTGAGGATGCCGACGTCACCTTCAGTGCCGAGGCATCATCCGGCGCGCTTATTCTGCCTGCGGCGGTCGAGGCGGTCGAACCTGTGGGAGCCGAAAGCTTTCTTCACTGTGCCGCCGGCGGCAACCGCATCGTCGTGCGTGTGGCCGGCCGCGCCACGGCCAAACCCGGCGATCAACTGCGCGTCGTGGCCAGGGCCGAGAAGCTGCATTGGTTCGACAATGCTGGGAAACGAGTCGATTGACGCAGCCGCTCGCGCCAATCCGACGCATCGGCAGTTCAGGCGAAGACATGCGCCTTGCCGGAAACTGTCAGACGCACGATCTCGCCGACGGCAGGTGCGTCGATTCCCGGCTTGCGTAAGGTCAGCGGTGTGCTGCCGATCGCCGCGGCGTCCGGCGGATCGGGGTTGTTCAACAGCCGCACGGCAATGGTGCACATCGAGCCTGCGAATTCCGAGTCCGTCACCTCGGCGAATATCGTGCCCGCAGGACCCGACATGCCTTCGCGCGACGTGCGCTTTACCTGCACCTGCTCCGGTCGCAGCATGATGCGGGCGATGTCGCGCCGCTCCTTCGAGTCGACGGCTATGCGACCAAGCGAGGAGGTGGCGAAGCCGCCTGAAATCTTTGCCGGCAAGATGATGGCGTCGCCAAGAAACTCGGCAACCATGCGGTCTTTCGGCTGCAGATAGAGTTCTCGCGGTGTGCCGATCTGAGAGAACTTTCCGTCGCGCATGACCGCCACCTGGCTGGCGAAGGACAGCGCCTCGGCCTGGTCGTGGGTGACCAGGATGGTGGTGATGCCGGCGGCTTCGAGTAGTTCGGCGACCGCCTTGCGCATCGAGGCGCGCAGACCGGTGTCGAGCGCCGAGAACGGTTCGTCGAGAAGCATCAGCCTGGGCTTCATCGCCATGGCGCGGGCCAGCGCCACGCGCTGCTGCTGGCCGCCGGAGAGCTGGTGCGGGCGGCGCTTGAGGATCGCCTTGTCCAGCCCGACGGTATAGGCGAGCTCGGCGATGCGCTCGGCGCGCTGGTCCTCGCCGCGGGCCATGCCAAAGCCGATATTGTCGCCGATGCTGAGATGCGGGAACAGGGCGCCATCCTGCGCCACCAGGCCGATGCCGCGGCGGTGCGCCGGCACCGCATGGCCGCCATTGGCCAGCACCTCGCCGTCGAGCACGACGCGGCCCTGGTCGGGCGCCTCGAAGCCGGCGATCAGCCGCAGCAACGTCGTCTTGCCGCAGCCGGACGGGCCGACGATCGCGGTGCGACTGCCGCTTGCGGCGCTGAGCTCGATGCCGGCAAGGGCTGCGACCGGGCCGTAGTGCTTGGTGAGGCCACTGATTTCGAGAAAGCTCATCGCCCGGCCATCCGTTTCGACTGGACATAGAGCAGCCAGGTCAGCGGCAGCGACATCGCCACCATGATGAAGGCGTAAGGGGCGGCGGAGGCATAGTCGATCTCGCCGCTATAGGACCAGAACGCCATGGCCAGCGTGCGCGTGCCGTTGGGCGCCAGCATCTGGGTGGCGGTCAGCTCGTTGATGATGCCGAGCGCGACCAGCGCCATGCCGGCCGCAGCCCCCGGCGCCGACAGGCGAATCGTTGTCGACCAAAGCGCCTTCAGCGGCGGCCGGCCAAGGCTGGCGGCGGCGCGTTCGAGCTCGACCGGCGCCTGTGCGATCGAGGCTCTGAGGCTGATCAAGGCGCGCGGCAGGAACATCAGGGCATAGGCGACCAGGATTGTGAACAGCGTCTGGTAGAGCGGCATGGCGATGCGCACGGTAATGGTGACCAAGGCCAGCGCGATGACCACGCCGGGCAGCGAACCGACAATGTAGTTGCAGCCTTCGAGCAGCCGCTGCAGCGGTCCCGGCGCGCGGATCGAGATCCAGGCCATCGGCATGGCGGCGATGGTCGCAAGCAAGGCGCCGGCCAGCGCCAGGAACAGTGTCTGGCCAAGCGCCAGGCCGATCTCGTCCAAACGCCAGACATCGGCGCCGCCGGCGACCAGCCAGCGGCCGATGGTGACGAAGGGCACGCCGATGGCGAGAAGCGTGGCGATGGCAGGCAGAGCCAGGCAGGGCAGGGTGGCGCGACCGAGCCTGGTGCGCTGCTGGCGGCGCGCGGCACCCGAGCCTACGCGGGCATAGCGTTCCTCGCCGCGCACCAGCACCTCCAGCGCGAGCAGCACGAAGCAGCAAGTCACCAGGACGCCGGCCAGCATGTTGGCGGCGGGACCGTTGAAGGTCGACTGGAACTGGTCGACGATCGCCGTGGTGAAAGTGTCGAAGCGGATGAAGACGTAGAGGCCGTATTCGGCCAGCAGATGCAGGCCGACCAGCAGCGCGCCGCCGCAAATGGCCAGTCTCAGCTGCGGCAGCACGACACGCCAAAACACCCGCCATGGTCCAAGGCCGAGTGCTGCGGCTGCGTCCTCCAAAGCAGGATCGAGCCGGCGCAGAGCCGCCGCCAGCGGCAGATAGAGGAACGGGAAATAGGCGAGAACCGAGACCAGCACGCCGGCCCACAGGCCGTGCAAGGTCGGCACCATGGTGATCCAGGCGTAGGAATGCACGAAGGCGGGGATGGCGAGCGGCGCCACCGACAGCCAAGCCCACAGGCGGGCGCCGGGCAGGTCGNCACGAAGGCGGGGATGGCGAGCGGCGCCACCGACAGCCAAGCCCACAGGCGGGCGCCGGGCAGGTCGCTGCGCTCGGTCAGCCATGCCAGCGTCACCGACAGCACGGTGGCGATCGGCACGGTGAGCGCCACCAGAAGCACGGTGTTGACCAGAAGTTCGCCGACGCGCGGCCGGAAGACCAGGGCCGAAGCAGTGTCCCAGCCGATCTGCACACCGATCCAGATGATGAACGCCAGCGGCAGCAGCGACAGCAGCGAGACAATTATGGCGGCAAGCGCGATCCAGGACATGGGCTTCCGGCGGGACCGCCCGACTGTCTGGCCTGAACGTGCGAGATCGACCGCAGTTTGCATCAGCTCGACCGCGCCACTGCCGCCGGGGCGGGGGCGCCGCAGGCGCGGCCGGAAACGCAATATGTCGTCATGGACGAAGCCATCCCGAAAACAGAGCGCTCCTGCGGAAAGCCTCGCAGGAGCGCAAACGTTGCCCTTTTAGGACGAACGCGGACTAAAGCAAGCCGGCTGCCGTCATCAGGTCGGTCACCTTTTTGGAGTTCAGTGTCGCCGGATCGACCTTCGGCGCCTGCAGGTCGGCCAGCGGCACCAGCTTGGGATTGGACTGCGCGTCCTTGCCGATAGCGTATTCGAAGGACGTGCCGGTCTTCAGCACGTCCTGGCCGCCTTTGCCGGTCACCCATTTGAGGAACGCCTGGGCTTCCTTCGGGTGTTTGCTCGAGGCGAGCACGCCGCCGCCGGAGATCGAGACGAAAGCGCCGGGATCCTGGTTCTTGAAATAATGCAGTTCGACGTTCTTGCTGTTTTCGCCGGTCTTTGCCTGATCGCCGAAATAGTAATAGTGGTAGATGATTCCGCCTTCGATCTCGCCGGCATTGACCGCCTTCATCACCGTGCCGTTGCCCTTGTAGGCGGTGAAATTCTCCTTCATGGCCTTCAGCCAGTCGGCGGTTGCGGCTTCGCCCTTGAGCTCGAGCAGCGCGCTGACGATGGCCTGAAAATCGGCGCCGGAAGGCGAGGCTGCCCAGCGGCCTTTCCAGCTCGGATCGGCGAGATCGAGCATCGATTTGGGCAGCTTTTCGGCCGTGAGCTTGGTTTTGTTGTAGGCAAAGACGGTGCTGCGCGCCGCGACACCCACCCATCTGCCGCTGCTCGGCTGGAATTCGGCCGGGACTTGCGCCAGCGTGTCGGCGTCGACCGGCGCGAAAAGGCCCGCCGCTTCAACCAGGGTCATCGCCGGCGAGTTTTCGGTCAGGAACACGTCGGCCGGCGAAGAAGCGCCCTCGGCGACGATCTGGTTGGAGAAATCGCTGTCGCCGCCATTGCGCAGCGTGACCTTGATGCCGGTTTCCTTGGTGAAACCTTCGACCCATTCCTTGGCCAGGCTCTCATGCTGGGCGTTGTAGACGATGATGCCGGCATCCGCGGCCATCGCCGGCCCGGCGATCATGCTCACGGCCAGCGCTGTGGCCCCCGCTAGGGTGGAGAGCGTGTATCTCATGGCGTCATCCTCAATCTCGGTGGTTCTGGTTTCGCAGGCTGCACCTATCGATACCTGACAGCAGTAGTCAACATTGCTCGGCTGCTTCAATCGGTCGCCGCTCCCGCAAACTTTCGTGATTTTGCGGCACTTTGGCTTGGACATCATTTCGCCGGACACGTAACAAATCGGTGCCGAGGCGCGAAGATCGGGGAGTGAACTCTTGTGAGCGGCAAGGATGAGGCCGAGCTTTCCCGGCTGATGCGGGCCGCGATCGCGGGAGATGAAAGGGCCTACGCCGACTTTTTGCACCGGATCGCCGCGCTGGTTCGCGGCTTTGCGAGGCGCAAGATCGTACAGGGCGGGGTCGATCCCGAGGATGTTGTGCAGGAAACCTTGCTGGCCATTCATGTGAAACGGCATACCTGGCGCCAGGACGCGCCGGTGTTGCCATGGATCTATGCGATAGCCCGCTTCAAGCTGATCGATGCTTTCCGGCGGCGCGGACGGCGCATCGAAATCGAGATCGACGAGATCGCCGAGACCTTTGCCGAGCCGGAAACCGAGACCGTCAGCGAACGCGACATCAACCGGGCGCTGGACGGACTGCCGGCTGCGCAGCGTTCCGTCGTTTCTTCGATCTCGGTCGACGGCCGCTCCATCGGCGAGACGGCGGCCACGCTCGGCGTCAGCGAGACGGCGGTGCGGGTGTCGCTGCATCGCGGGCTTGCCGCGATCGCCAAGCGATTTGGGCAGGGGCGCTTCGGGCGGCAGTGACATGAGGACGGAGGATCTCATCAAGGCACTCGACGCCGACACAAGCAGCAAGGCGATGCCGCTGCGCTCGGCCTGGTTGATGGCGGCGGCAGCCGCGGCGGTGATCGCGGCTCTGGTCTTCTTTCTCACCATCGGCCCGCGTCCCGACATAATGACCGCCATGCACACGATGCGGTTCCTGGCGAAGTTCGTGTTCACCATCGTGCTCGCCGTCACCGCCTTTGGCCTGGTCCGGGCGTTGTCGACGCCGGGCGCTTCGACGGCAAGAGCCGCGGCTTGGATGCTGGCGGCGCCGCTGCTGGTGGCCGTGGCGGTGGCTCTCGAACTGTTCATGGTGCCGGAGCCGATGTGGAGCACGCGCATGGTCGGCTCCAACATGATGATCTGCATGGGCTTCATCCCGCTGATCGGCATCGGCCCGCTTGCCGTCTTCCNGCATGGTCGGCTCCAACATGATGATCTGCATGGGCTTCATCCCGCTGATCGGCATCGGCCCGCTTGCCGTCTTCCTGTGGATGCTGCGCTATGGCGCGCCGACGCGGCCGGTGTTGGCCGGGGCGGTCGCGGGACTGCTCGCCGGCGGCCTGGCGGCGACCTTCTACGCCGCGCACTGCTTCGACGATTCGCCGCTTTTCGTCGCCACCTGGTACACGCTCGCCATCGCCGTCCTCGCCGGTCTGGGCGCGCTCGGGGGACGGTTCTTCGTGCGCTGGTGACCGGGCCGTTCAAGATCGCCCAATAATCACCGATCCTTAATCATGCCGGCAATTGTTTGCGGGTTCACCGTGTTGCCGGTGGCTCCGGCGCAACCTTTCCTTAAAATCGATCATCCAGTGTTTTTTGCAGAAATGTGTTGCGCATGGGGTGGCATGCACAGTGATGCGGCGAGAGCGAAAAAGCCTGCGGGCTGACAGTCACGTGGCTTTGGTGCTTGCGGCCGGAGGGCTTTGCGCTGCCGTGGTCGCGCTCCTGCTGTCGCGGCTCGATGTCAGCGCCGAAGTGCTGAAGCTATGCCTGCAGATATCGGTGCCGGTCGCCGCCGTGGCGCTGATTCTCGCCGCCCTGTTCATTTACCGGATACTGGACGATCGCCGGCAGATCGCCGAAAGCGAGCAGCGTTTCCGCCGCGCCATGGAGGATTCGGCGATCGGCATCGCCATTGTCGGCCTCGACGGCCGCATCCACGAAACCAACCCGGCCTTCGCCGCCATGCTCGGCTACAGCAAGCAGGAGATCGAGGCGCTGACCTTCTTTCAGATCACCCATCCCGACGATGTGCAGATCGGCCGTGAGACGATGGACGGCATGCGGGCGGGCACCGTCAACTCCTTCCACTTCGAAAAGCGCTACCTCAGGAAGGACGGCACGCCGGTATGGGCCCATCTTGCCGGTTCCGTCATTCGCGACGAGAAGAGCGGGAGCCCGCTCTACCTGGTCTCGCAGATCGAGGATATCGACGCGCGCAAGCAATCCGAGGCGCGCATAGCCGAGGCCGAAACGCGCTGGAATTTTGCCCTGGCCAGCGCCGGACAAGGCGTCTGGGACCTCGACATGCGCAAGGGTGGCACCACCTACTCCGCCACCTGGGTGAAGATGCTGGGCTATGCCGATGGCGAGCTGGACGGCGACCCCGACCGCTGGCTGGCGATGATCCACCCCGACGATCGCGAAAACGTGGCCGAAGCCGATCGTGCCCATCTGGAGGGCAGGACACCGTTCTTCGAAGCCGAGTTCCGGATGCGCCACAAGGATGGCCACTGGGTCTGGATCCTTGATCGCGGCAAGACGCTCGAACGCGACAAGGACGGAAGGTTGGTCAGGGCCATCGGCAGCCTGACCGACATCACCCAGCGCAAGCAAACCGAGGAAAGCCTCATCGTATCGGCGGCAATGCTGGCCGACGAGAAGGAGCGGCTGAGGGTGACGCTGCAGTCGATCGGCGACGCCGTCATCTGCACCGATGCCGCAAACCGCATCACCTTCATGAACCCTGTCGCCGAAAAGCTCACCGGCGTTGTTGGCGCGGAGGCGCTCGGCAAGACGCTTGGCCATGTCTACTGGGCAGTGGACGAAGAAACCGGGCAAAGGATCGGCATGACGCGGCCGGCGCTCGGCAGCGCCAGCCCTGCCGACCAGAACAGTCGCGCCGTCCTCATCCGTCGCGACGACACGCGCTGCAGCATCCGCCAGGTGGTGTCGCCGATCATGAACGACCGCCAGGAGTTCTGCGGCCTGGTCATCGTCTTCCAGGACTTCACAGATGCGCGCGCCTTGCAGCGCCAACTCGCCTATGCCGCCGCGCATGATGCGCTGACCGGCCTTGCCAACCGTTCGAGCTTTATCCGCACCATGGAGGAACTGGTCGACCGGAGCCGCAAGGCCGGCACGGCCAGGCCGGCGGGCGAGCATCATTTCATGTTCATCGATCTCGATCATTTCAAGCTGGTCAACGACACTGGCGGCCACGCCGCCGGCGACGCCTTGCTGAAGCGGGTTGCCGAGGCCATTCGCGGTGCGCTTGGGCCGGAGGATATCGTGGCTCGCCTCGGCGGCGACGAATTCGCGGTCGTCCTGAAAGCCGGCTCGAGCGCCGGCGCCAGGATTGCCGCGCGCTCGATCATTGAAGCGATCCGCGCCCTGCAGTTCACCTGGGACGGCCGGCCGCATGCGATAGACGCCAGCATCGGGCTGGCGCCGATCCACAGCAACAGCGGTGAAGTCGACGAGATCATCGCCCGGGCCGATGCTGCCTGCTATGCGGCCAAGGCCGCCGGCCGCGGCTGTGTTTCCGTGGCGCCTGACGATACCGGGTCAAGAGGCCAAGCAGAGCCGCCGCTTGCAGCGGCGTCCTGAGGTAGCACGGAACTTTCGGTCTGGTGGTTAGCGCGTCGGAACCGGATGCTCGCCGCGATAATCGTAGAAGCCGCGCCCGGTCTTGCGGCCGAGCCAGCCGGCCTCGACATATTTCACCAGCAGCGGGCAGGGGCGATATTTCGAATCCGACAGGCCGTCATGCAGCACCTGCATGATCGACAGGCAGGTGTCGAGGCCGATGAAATCGGCGAGCTGCAGCGGTCCCATCGGATGGTTGGCGCCGAGCCGCATGGCGGTGTCGATGGCATCGACCGAGCCGACCCCCTCATAGAGCGTGTAGATCGCCTCGTTGATCATCGGCAATAGAATGCGGTTGACGATGAAGGCCGGAAAATCTTCAGAGACGGTGATCGTCTTGTCGAGCTGTTTCACATAGGCCTTGGCCGCTTCGAAGGTCTGATCCTCGGTAGCGATGCCGCGCACCAGTTCGACCAGCTTCATCAGCGGCACGGGGTTCATGAAATGTATGCCGATGAAACGCTCGGGACGGTCGGTCTGCGCCGCAAGCCGGGTGATCGAAATCGACGAGGTGTTGGTCGCCAGAATGGCTTCCGGGTTGAGCTGGGGACAGAGCTGCGCGTAAATCTTGCGCTTGACCGTCTCGTCCTCGGTCGCCGCCTCGATAACCAGATCGGCACCGGCGAGATCAGCCATGGTGGGGGCTGCGGAAATGCGCGCCATCGCTTCGTTACGCAGCTTTTCCTCAAGCTTGCCGGAGCCGACCTGACGGGCCATGTTGCCGCTGACCGTGGCAATGCCCTTCTCGATACGGTCGGGCGAGACGTCGTAGATCAGCACCTTGAAACCCGAAAGTGCTGATACATGCGCGATGCCGCCGCCCATCTGGCCGGCGCCGATGATGCCGATCGTCTCGATCTTGGCCATTTGCAGCGATCCCGTCGAAAAGGCCTTGCGGCCTGCTTTTTGTGCAGTGCAAACTAAAAGGGTGGGGTAGCTTCGTCTACCCCACCCTTTCACAATTTAATACGCTTTGGCAGAGAGCGTCAAAGCGCCTTTTGCAGTTCCGGCAGGATGACGAACAGGTCGCCGACGAGGCCATAATCGGCAACCTGGAAGATCGGCGCCTCCTCGTCCTTGTTGATGGCGACGATGACCTTCGAATCCTTCATGCCGGCAAGGTGCTGGATGGCGCCGGAAATGCCGACGGCAATATAGAGGTCCGGCGCCACGACCTTGCCGGTTTGGCCGACCTGCCAGTCATTCGGGGCGTAGCCGGCGTCGACGGCAGCGCGCGAGGCGCCGACGGCTGCACCGAGCTTGTCGGCGACCGGCAGAATGACTTCCTGGAACTTTTCCGAGGAGCCGAGCGCGCGGCCGCCCGAAATGATGATCTTGGCCGAGGTCAGCTCCGGACGGTCGGTCTCCGACAGCCTGTTCTCGACGAAGGTGGACAGGCCCGGATTGGACGCTGCCTGGATCGTCTCGACCGCGGCCGAACCGCCTTCGGGCGCGCCCTGGAAGGAAGCGGTCCGCACGGTGATCACCTTCTTGGCGTCGCTCGACTGCACCGTCTGGATGGCGTTGCCGGCATAGATCGGACGCTTGAAGGTATCGGGCGAAATCACTTCGATGATTTCCGACACCTGCGCGACATCGAGCAGGGCCGCCACGCGCGGCGCGACATTCTTGCCCGACGAGGTCGCCGGCGCGATTATGGTGTCGTAGGCGCCGGCCAGCGAGACAACGAGTGCGGCGAGCGGTTCGGCGAGGCGCTCGGCCAGTTCGTCGGCCTCGGCCAGCAGCACCTTGCTCACGCCCTCGAGCTTGGCGGCGGCGTCGGCCGCGCCCTTGGCGCCTTTGCCGGCGACCAGCACATGCACGTCCGAACCGATCTGCAGCGCCGCCGAGAGCGCCTTGGCGGTCTGGTCGGAAAGAGTTGCGTTGTCGTGTTCTGCGATGAGGAGAATGGTCATTTTATCTGTTCCTTCCAGTCTCAGAGCACGCCGGCTTCGTTCTTCAGCTTGTCGACCAGTTCGGCGACGCTCTTGACCTTCACGCCCGCCTTGCGGCCGCTGGGCTCCTCGGTCTTGAGCACCTTCAGGCGCGGCTTGACGTCGGCGCCGTAATCGGCCGGGCTCTTTTCGTCGAGCGGCTTCTTCTTGGCCTTCATGATGTTGGGCAGCGAGGCATAGCGCGGCTGGTTGAGGCGAAGATCGGCGGTGATGATCGCCGGCATCTTCAGTTCCACCGTCTGCAGGCCGCCGTCGACTTCGCGCGTCACCTTGGCCTTGTCGCCGTCGATCACGACCTTGGAGGCGAAAGTGCCCTGTGCCCAGCCGAGCAGGGCGGCCAGCATCTGGCCGGTCTGGTTCGAGTCATCATCGATCGCCTGCTTGCCGAGGATCACGAGACCGGGCTGTTCGGCGTCAACGACGCCCTTCAGCACCTTGGCGACGCCGAGCGGCTCGGTCTGCTCGTCGGTCTTGACCAGGATGGCGCGGTCGGCGCCCATGGCGAGCGCGGTGCGGAGCGTTTCCTGCGCCTGCTGCGGGCCGACCGAAACGACGATGATCTCTTCGGCCTTGCCGGCTTCCTTCAGCCGGAGCGCCTCTTCCACCGCGATCTCGTCGAACGGGTTCATCGCCATCTTGACGTTGGCGAGTTCCACCGCCGAACCATCGGCCTTGACGCGAACCTTGACGTTCGCATCCACAACCCGCTTCACGGGCACAAGGATCTTCATTGTCTGTCACCTCTCCTGAGATATCCGGGCGCGCTATAGCAGCGTGCGCCTCCGCAGAGTTGTCGAAAGCCGACATTCCTGACTGAATTCCGGCCAAACGGAATCCTGGCCGGACGAATTCTGGTCTTCTGCCGCCTAGCGGTGGCGCTCTCCGTAGTTGTGGCGACGCAACACGTCAATATGCCACGGCAGCGGCCAAACCACCCAAATCGGTTCACTTGTGACCGGAAGCGCCACCCCGGCCCCAACGCGTCTCAGGTTGCACGGGAGCGGGACCGGCTGGCGCCGGCCCAGTAGAAGCGGCTGGCTGATCGGCGGGTTGCGGCTCGCCGTCGCCACCGGCGAGCAGCGGCACGCCGCGGCTGCGCATAATGAGCACCAGCACGCCACCGGCAATGATGCCGCCAATATGGCAGGCCCAGGATATCTGGTTTTCGCCGCCGGCGGCAAACATCACCACCTGGAAGCCGATCCACAGGATCAGCGGGATGAAGGCCGGGATACGCAGCGGAATCCGGGCAAAGACCAGCACCCACACTTTCACCCGGGGGTAGAGGACCAGATAGGCGGCGACGACGCCGGCAATGGCGCCGGAGGCACCGATCAGCGGAACCTCCGAACTCCAGGCGACGAGCCCCTGGAAGAAGGCGCCGGCGATGGCGCAAAGCAGGTAGAAGATGAGGTAGCGGATGTGGCCGAGTGCGTCCTCGACATTATCGCCGAACACCCACAGGAACAGCATGTTGCCGCCGAGATGAAAGATATCGGCATGCAGGAAGGCATAGGTAAGGTAACTCAGGCTCTCGGGAATGACGACGAATTGGGGCGAGAGTTCTGCCGTGTCGTGGACAACCGAAGGAATGAAGCCGAAGCCGAGCACGGCTGCGTTGTTGAAATTTTCGCCGCCGATCGTGGTGATGAGAAACACAAGCGCGTTGACCGCGATCAGGCCGATCGTCACATATTGCAGCCGGATGTGGCGCAACCTGTTGGAGTCGTAAAGCGGGATGAACATGCCCCAAGCCCTTTCCCGCCTTCGAAAATTCAGCGGTTCTTGCCGGGCACCCATAACACGTCGGCATTTCCGTTGTCATTGACCGCACGAGCGGCGACGAACAGAAAGTCCGAGACGCGGTTTATGTATTTCAGCCCCTCGCGATTGACATGTTCGGCCGGGTCCTGCGCCAGCGCCACCATGATCCGCTCGGCCCGTCGCGCCACGGTGCGGGCAAGATGAAGTGCTGCCGCCGCCGGCGTGCCGCCATTGAGCACGAAGGATTTGAGCGGCTGCAGATCCTTGTTGAGAAGGTCGATATCCTTTTCGACGCGGTCGGTCTGCGAGGCGATGATGCGCAGCGGCTCGTAGCCCAGCGGCTTGCCGTCGTCGGGCACGGCGAGATCGGCGCCGAGGTCGAACAAATCGTTCTGGATGCGGGACAGCATGGCGTCGATGGCGGGATAACTTGCCGCTGTGTGCAGGCGGGCGATACCGATGCAGGCATTGGCTTCATCGACGGTGCCGTAGGCATCGACGCGCAGGTCGGATTTCAGCCTGCGTTCACCGGTGCCGAGGCCAGTGGTGCCGTCATCGCCGGTGCGGGTGTAGATCTTGTTGAGCTTGACCACGTCGCCTCCCGAACGGCCGTCACTTGCGGGTGAAATACACCACCAGCAGGATCAGTGCCAACGCCAGCGCCTGCAGCAGCACGCGTGCCTGCATCAGCTTGTTCGAGCTCACACCGGAGCCGCCGCGCATCATGTTGATGAGGCCGCGGACAAGCACGATCACCACGGCGACCATCACGAGGACGAGGAGGACTTTGATGACGGTTGCCATGATCTGTTCCCAGTTCTGTTGCGATCAGGCGCGTCCGGCCAGAACGCGGTAGAGCATCGATGCCGGCAGGATGCGCTTGAGCATCACGCCAATCCTGGCCGGCACTGTTACCACATAGTGCGGGCGCGGGCGCCGCGACAGAAGTGCATGGCGCAAGGCCGCATAGACCACCTCCGGCCCCTTTTTCAGCCGTGATGAGCTGCCGCCGGCCCGAAGCCGCGCCAGCTGCGCGGCATAGGCGACGTGGTGGACGGAATTCTCGTGGTCGATGTTTTTCAGGAACCAGAACAGCCCGTTGCTGGCCATTTTCGAGGTCACCGGCCCCGGTTCGATCAGCGAGACATGGATGCCGCTGCCCCTGAGTTCCTGCTGCATGCACAGCATCAGGCCTTCGAGCGCGTGCTTGGAGGCTGAGTAGGCGCCGCGAAAAGGCACCGGCGCTAGCCCAAGGATCGAGGAACAATGAACGAGGCGGCCATGTCCCTGGCGACGCATTACCGGTACGATGCGTCGGGTGAGGTCGTGCCAGCCGAAGAAATTGGCCTCGAACTGCTCGCGCAATGCCGCAACCGGCAGGTCTTCCACGGCGCCGGGCTGTGCATGGGCGCCGTTGTTGAACAGGGCGTCGAGGCGTCCGCCTGTCCGCTCCAGCACCGATGCCGCAAGTGCTGCGATGGAATCCGGCTCACGGTAGTCGAGATAAAAGGCCTCGATGCCGTCGGCTTCAAGTGCGGCTATGTCATCCGGCTTGCGCGCCGTTGCAAACACGCGCCAGCCATCCGCCTTCAGCGCACGGGCGCAGTGGGCGCCTATCCCGGACGAGGCGCCGGTGACGATGATGGTGCGCAACTCTTTGGCAGGCGGCATCGTGGTTTGAGCAAGGGTTGCCATTTGCCACAATCCCTTCCCATATTCGCGGCGTCGAGACAATCGAAGGGAACGCGGCTCTTGATGCGGAATATCGTCGTGCTGCGCCGCGTGCTCTATGACGCGCTTGGCCATTTCAACACCGATGACGGCTGGGCCATGGCCAGCCATCTGGCGATCACTTCGCTGATGGCGCTGTTCCCGTTCCTGATCTTCGCCACCACGCTGGCGAGCTTCCTCGGTGCGCAGGCGTTCGCCGATACTGCCGTGCACCTGGTCTTCGACACCTGGCCCGAACAGATCGCCAAGCCTATCGCGCGCGAGGTGCTCAACGTGCTGACCGTGCGGCGCACCGATCTTTTGACCTACGGCGTGCTTCTGGCGGCCTATTTCGCCTCCAACGGCATCGAGGCGCTGCGCACCTCGCTCAACCGCGCCTACCGCGTCGCCGAAACGCGCGGCATCATCTACCGCCGGGTGCAGAGCATTTTCTTCGTGCTGATCGCGACGGCCGGTTTCCTGGCGATCAGCGTGCTCCTGGTCTTTGCGCCTTTGCTGGCGCGGCTGGCGGAAGCTCATTTCGAGTGGATCAAACCCTATACGGGCACGATCACGCTGTGGCGCTACGTCATCGCCTCAACCGTCATCATTGGTGGCTTGTTTGCCGTCCACTACTGGCTGCCGGCGGGCAAGCGCCGCTTTGTCTCGCTGGTGCCTGGCATCATCTTCACTCTGGCTGCGTGGCTTGTCGGCTCGACGATGTTCGCGACCTACCTCGACCATTTCTCGTCCTATGTGACGACCTATGCCGGCCTCGCCTCGATCATGATCGCCGTGGTTTTCCTCTATATGCTGTCGGCGATCTTCATCCTCGGCGGCGAACTCAATGCGGCGATCAGCCGCTTTCTCGAAGCGCGCGCACGGGTCGGCAGCTAGGTTTTGGCTGGCCGAGCCGTGGCCAGCCCGACGCCGAGCGTCGCGATTGCCATGCCGACGATCTGCACGAGGCTGAGCTGTTCGCCGAACAGCGCCCAGGCGATGACAGCGGTGACGGCCGGCACCAGGTAGAACAGCGACGCGACCTTCGACATCTCGCCGTCGCGGATCATCACCATCAGCAGGAAGATGGCGCCGATCGACAGCACCAGGACCAGCCAGGCCATGGCGAAGATCAGTTCGCCGTTGATGATCACCGTGTGGGTCTCCAGTGCCAGCGAAGCCAGGATCATCAGCGAGCCGCCGCCGATATATTGCCACATCGTCGCCGCCACCAGGTCGCCACCCGAGGCATAGCGCTTCTGCCAGATGGTCCCGGCGCTCATGCCCAGCACCGAGACCAGCGACGCCGTCAGGGTTTCGGGCGTAACGCCGCCGCCGAGAGCGCCGAGCTTCGGCCACAGCACGATGATCACTCCCACAAGGCCGACGGCAAGGCCGGCCCAGTGGCGCGGCAGGATGTCCTCGCCGAGGAACCGGCCGGCAAGCACGGCGGTGATCAGCGGTTGCAGGCCGACGATCAGCGCCGAAAGCCCGGCGGGCATGCCCCTGTGGATCGCCCAGAACACGGCGCCGAGATAGATGCCATGCATGAGGATGCCGGCGACCGTGGCGTGAAGCGCTTCTGCCCTTGTGGCTCGCTTCGAGCCAAGCACGAGCATCAGCCCGGCAAGCAGCAAGGCGGCGATGACAAAGCGGGCCGCCAGAAAGGTGAAGGGCTCCGCCCAGGGCATGGCGTAGCGCGCGCCGATGAAACCTGTCGCCCACAGGACGACAAACGAGGCGGGGATGAACCGCTTGAGACTGTGCATTTTCGGGGAAGCCGTTTCCGGTGGAGAGGTCCGATTCGGTGAAGAGACAAATACGGCAATTGCTCTAATGCGGTTCAATCCGGCAAGCAAAGCGAAACAATTGGTACATAAGCTCATCCTGATGTAGGAGGTGGCCGAATTCAAAGGGCGGCGTCAGGGCAATCGACTTCTGTCGATGGATCCGGCGACATGGCGTTTTGGCTTCGACAGGGAGCGCGCATGCTGTTGCATCTCGACACAAGCTGGCTTTTGATGACGGTGGCCAGTGTGGCCGTGTTCGGCTTCTTCTTCGGTTCAGCGCTCGACGCCATCATGCAGGAGGACGGTTTTGGGTCGACCGGCAACACATTGCTGTTCACGCTCGGCTTTTTCGCCGCGGTCATGGCCGCGAACGAACATGGCATCGTCCTGAGAGATCTGAAGCTCGCGGTTGCCTGGGGACTGGGCGGCGCCTTCGCGTTTATAGGCGCGTTGGCGCTGCTCAAGGCGGGGCTGGCCCGGCTTTAGTCAGAGCCCGACCAGCCGCCTGACATCGTCCGGCAACATGCCTGCCGGCCTCAGCGCGGCAAGGCCGGTATCAGCAAAACTCTTCGACAGTTTGCGCCCATCCGGTCCGAGTATGAGACGGTGGTGGAAATACTGCGGCTGGCCGAGGCCGAGCAGTTCCTGCAGCAGGCGCTGGATGCCGGTCGCGGAATAAAGGTCGCGGCCACGCACGACATGGCTGACGCCTTGCAGAGCGTCGTCAACGACCACGGCCAGGTGATAGCTGGTCGGGATGTCGCGGCGCGCCAGAATGACGTCGCCCCAGTCCTGCGGACGCGCCTCGACTCGCTGCGTCGCCGAAAGCGTCTCGTTGGTGAATTCGCGCCAGGACAAATCCGTGCCGACGCGCGCCAGCGCTGCATCAATGTCGAGGCGCCAGGCGAAGGGCGCATTTTCGGCGATGCGGCGGTTGCGTTCGCTGACCGGCAGCGCCTTGTCGGCGGCGGGATAAAGCGGCACGCCGTCCGGGTCGCGCGGCCAGCCGCGGCCGCGCTTTTCGCTGTCGGCGATGAAGGCCCTGATCTCGCCACGGCTCATAAAGGCAGGGTAGACGAGTTCTTCGCGGACCAGCCGGTCGAGCACGGCCTGATAGTCGGAGAAATGCTCGGCCTGGCGCCGCACCGGCTGTTCCCATTCGAGACCTAACCATTCGAGGTCGCGAAAGATGCCGGCCTCGAATTCAGGCGTGCAGCGGATCGTGTCGATGTCCTCGATGCGCAGCAGCAGGCGGCCGCCGGCCGCACGCGCCAGTTGCTGGTTGAGCAGTGCCGAATAGGCATGGCCGAGATGCAGTTCGCCATTCGGGCTCGGCGCGAAGCGGAATGTCAGGAGCGTCATCTCACAAGCGGCAATCGGGTTGTGCAGCGGTTTTGCCAATTGCTACCGTGAGGTCGGTTCAGGAACAAGAAAACATGCAACGCATCGCGACACTGGACGATATTGCGCGCGGGCTGGATGCGCTTTGCGCAATCGATCCGCGCCTGGAAAAGGTGCGCGGCATGGCCGGCGAGGTGCCGCTGCGGCTGTCGGAGCCCGGCTTTCGAAGCCTGGCCTCCATTATCGTTTCGCAACAAGTATCCCGTGCGAGCGCCGATGCCATTTTCGGCCGGCTGGTGAAACTGGTCGATCCGCTAACGCCGCAGGCGATCCTTGCCGCCGGCGAGGACATGTTTCGTGAGGCTGGGCTGTCGCGGCCGAAGCAGCGCGGTCTGATCGCGGTTGCGCAGGCCGTGGTTGAGGGGCTCGACCTGCATCACCTCTGTTCGCTCGACGCCGAAGAGGCGATCGCGGCTATGATCGCGGTGCCGGGCATCGGCCCGTGGACGGCGGAAGTCTATCTCCTGTTTGCCGCCGGCCACCCCGATATTTTCCCCGCGCGCGACGTCGCGCTGCAGAGCGCGGTTGGCCACGCGCTCGGCATAGAGCCGCGTCCGCCGGAGAAAACGCTGATCGCCCTGGCCGAATCATGGAGCCCGTGGCGAGGCGTCGCATCGCGGCTTTTCTGGTCCTATTATCGCGAAACCAGGGGCCGGGACGCAGCACCTCCGGCCTGAAACCGTAAAAAAGCATGAAAATCCTGCATTTTTGCCGCTTTTGGCTGATGACAATCCGCTTCACATCCCTGTCATGTCGGGCTTACAGTATCCGCGCCGATCGGTTCTAGAACGAGGAGGTCAACAAGGTGACGGTTGCCGTATCTCCGGATGGGCTTCCTGCGCTGGTGCTGAATGCGGATTACCGTCCGCTCAGCTATTACCCCTTGTCGCTCTGGTCCTGGCAGGACGCCATCAAGGCGGTGTTCCTCGACCGGGTCAACATCGTCGCCGAATACGAGCATGCGGTGTCTTCGCCGACCTTTTCGATGAAGCTGCCCAGCGTCGTCAGCCTGAAGGCCTATGTGAAGCCGTCGAGGCACCCGGCATTCACCCGCTTCAACGTGTTCCTGCGCGACCGCTTCCAGTGCCAGTATTGCGGCACGCCCGAGGATCTGACCTTCGACCACGTCATCCCGCGCCATCGCGGCGGGGCCACGACGTGGGAGAATGTCGTGGCCGCCTGTTCACCCTGCAATCTGAGGAAGGGCGGCATGATGCCGGCGCACGCCAAGATGTGGCCGCTGCAGAAGCCATACCAGCCGACCGTGCACGACCTGCACAACAATGGCCGGCTGTTCCCGCCCAACCATCTGCATGAAAGCTGGATGGATTATCTCTACTGGGATGTGGAGTTGGAGCCGTAGGGATTGGCGCGATCGGCCTTGCCAGGGCAATCGCCGATGTCAGGTGCTGCCCCTCATCCGGCTGCCGCCACCTTCTCCCCCTATAGTGACGGGGAAAAGGGAATTGGCTGCAACCTCGGCGCTCGTTCTGCAACGTTGAAAATTGGCGAAAGCATGGATGAAAGTGTCTTTCTCCCAGTCGCTATACGGGGAGAAATGCCCGGCAGGGCAATGAGGGGCGGCGCAACCGTTCAAGCCCAGCCGCAGAATGGGCGGTGCGAGTTCTGTTTCTCGCGTCGCTAGATCAGTCGCGCGCCAGCGCGCCGCGGAAGGCGACGGCGGCGAGGATGAAGCTGGCTATGGCGTTCCAGCCGGCCAGCGACAGGCCGAGGATACGAAGGGCTGCCTTGTCGCAGGATGGCGGCACGAATTTGTCGAGCGCGTCGAGCACGCCCTTGCCGCCGGTGTCGACCGGGCCGGCGCCGGCCGTGCAATCGGCCGGGCCCTGCCACCAGGCCCATTCGACGCCAGAATGATAGACGCCGAGATAGAGCCCGTAGAGCATCAGCAGGCCGCCGACGGCAAGCAGGCCGCGCGTCAGCCATGCGGGTGCGCTGAACATCGAGGCGATCACCGCCAGCAGCATCAGCGGGGCGCCGATATAATAGGGCGTGCGCTGCTCCAGGCACAGATGGCAGGGGATGTAGCCGCCTATGTGCTGGAAGGCGAGCGCGGAGCCGACCGTGGCGGCCATGGCGACGGCGAGAAACAAAGCGGTGCGCGTCCGCTGGCGTCCGGTATCGGCTGTCATCGTGGCTGTCATGTTTCGTCCGTTGAATTCGCCGTCCGCCGGCATAGTCCTGACCCACCGCCCGCCTTGGGCGGTCAGAAGGCGTATTTGACGACGATATAGAGCAAAATCAGGGCGGCGGCGCCGGCGCCGACGATCAATCCCAAACGCTTCTCGATGAATTCCTTGATCTCTTCGCCATAGCGGCGCAGCAGCCAGGCAAGAAGCAGGAAACGAGCGCCACGCGCCAGGATGGCGGAGACGATGAAGACGAAAAGATTGACGTGGAGGGCGCCTGCCAGAATGGTGACCACCTTGATCGGCGGCAGGTGGGCGGCACCCGATGTGACGAGCAGCACCAGCATCAGCCCGGTGCCGGCCGACTGCCACCTCTCGAACGCGTCAAGGCCGCCAAAGTGCTCCAGCATCGGCCGTGCTATCGTGTCGTAGGCATAGTAACCGATCAGCCAGCCGGCAATGCCGCCCAGCACGGACGCAACGGTGGCGGTCAGCGCGTACCGATAGGCGCGTTCGGGCCGCGCCAACGCCATGGGCAGGTACAAGACGTCGGCAGGTATGAAAAACACCGAGCTTTCGACGAAAGCGATGAAGGCCAGCCACCATTCGGCGGATTTGCGGGCCGCCAGCGACAAGGTCCAGTCGTAAAGTCCGCGAAGCATCGGCTCTCCTGGATGCAGGTTGCCACACGCAACGCGCTTTGATGCGCGTCTGTTTAGAAAGATTTCCCGCGCCGCACAATGGCAGGAGCTTCATGAAACAGAAAGGCGGGCTTTTGCCGCAAGCAGGGCACGGCGGCGCATTTGGCCAGTTGACGAACAGGCCTCCAACCGTATAGTCCGCGCCCATCCAGGCCTTTGGGCCTGAGCCCCTATGGCGGAATTGGTAGACGCGCTCGACTCAAAATCGAGTTCCGCAAGGAGTGCTGGTTCGATTCCGGCTAGGGGCACCATTTTTTATCTCACGCCAGTTCGCTTCGCTCACGGGCTCCGATGGGGCGGCCTGACCGGCCGACGGGCGGTCGCCCTTGCGAACCCTCCGGGTTCGAACAGTGCCTCGAACACAGAGCCAACCGCGGCTGCTGAGGATGACAGCGATAGCGCCAATCAGCGGCGGCCGGTAGCCAAGCTCTACGTGCTCTCAGGCCGCCGCACGGTGTTCTTCACGGGCAGCTTCCCACACTTCGCGGGCCGCGTCGGCGTTCATGACCGCGATCCCCAATCCCACCGCCAAATCGGGCCACGCGGAATGCCAGAGCAAGGCCGTGACCAACCCTGCGGCAATAATGGCGATGTTGGCCAAGGCGTCGTTGCGGGCCGACAGGAAGGCCGCCTTTGTGAGGCTGCCGCCACGATGCCGGTGCGCGGCCAGCATGTAGGCACAGGACAGGTTGACGGCGAGGGCGCCAAGTCCCGCCAAGGTCAAGGCGATGGGCTGCGGCGGCACCGGCACGTTGAACTTCTCCCAAGCCGTCCAGAGCGTTGCCAGACCCGGCATGAGAAGGATGAGCGCCAATGCCATCCCCACCCGCGCACGGGAGCGCACAGACCACCCAAGTGCGAGCAGGATAAGGAGGTTCACGGAAGCATCTTCAAGAAAGTCGATGCTGTCGGCGAACAGGGACACTGATCCAATGGCGAGCGCCACAGCGAACTCGATCCCGAAATAGGCAAGATTGAGAAGCGCGACGATGAGGACGATGCGGCGAAGGTTCATCTTCTGGCAGTATCCGAAACCAGTGTGTGGAGCTACAGCTTCGCGGTTTCCAAGGAAAGCCCCTGCTCGTTCCGGGTCCCGGCCGATGGGCGGTTGCCCTTGCGACCTTTTGCGTTCGAGCCGCGCCTCGAACACGGACTTAGCGCATATTCCCCGTATGGCCTTGGGAATACCGTCCCGGTTGCGGCCACACCGTCAGGCCGTGCGGCTCTGAGCCAACCCGAAACTTGGTCACCGCGCCCGATGTCGTGTCGATCATGTAGGCGGCACTGTCGAAGCGGCCGGACAGCCATAGTTGTTTGCCGTCGGCGCTGACATTGCCCATGTCGGGGCTGCCGCCGCCGGGGATCGGCCATTGCGTGACGACCGCGCGGGTGGCGAAGTCGATCACCGTCACGCTGCCCGGTCCCTTTGCCTGGCCCTGCTCCATCTTGTGCGAGCCCCGGTTCGAGACATAGAGCCGCTTGCCGTCGCGGCTGACGACGAAGCCATGGGCGCCGATGCCGGTCGGGATGAAGCCGATCTCCTTGAAACTGTCGCCATCGACGAGGAACACGCCGTCATTCATCATGTCGGCGACGTAAAAAACCTTGCCGTCGGGCGAGAGGCGGATGTCCTGCGGCATGCCCATTTTCGAGAAGTCGAGATGGCCAAGCACCTTCTGGTTCTTCAGGTCGATCTTTGCCAATCCGCCATTGCCGTATTCGCAGGTGAAGATCGCGTAGGCCCCGTCGACCGAGAATTCGGCGTGGTTGATGCCGGGGCAAGTGGGCGTCGGCAGGCTCGACATTAGCGCCATGGTGTGAGGATCGCGGAAATCGAGCCGCTCCAGGGCTTCGTCGACGACGATGGCCGCGCCCGGCATGAAATACAAATTGTAGGGATCGTCCACGGCGATCTGCGGGCCGGGCTTGCCGGTCATCGGGTCGATCGGCGTCAGGCTGCCGTTCTTGCCGGTGCCATTGTTGGCGACCCAGAGCGTCTTCAGGTCCCAGGACGGCACGACGTGCTGCGGTTTGCTGCCGACCGGGAACCTGTCGACTTCCTTGAGTGTCATGGTGTCGATCACCGTGACGCTGTTGGAGGAGCGGTTCGGCACATAGACGCGCGGCAGTGCACCCAGCGTGGCCGGGCCGAGATGGCTGGCGGCGGTGTGGCTGTAGATGTTGATGGACGGCGCGGGCTCGCTGCAATCCTCGGGACAGCTATCGGCCCAGGCGCGGACAGGCAGCAGCGCAAGCAGCAAAAAGGCCGCACGGGGACCGGCGTGACGCAAAAAGGTTCTGATCATCAGGATGGCTTGTCGTGAAGGCCGGCCGAAATTGCCGCCGGAGCCATAGCTGGTGTCTTGCCGTTGATCCAGTGGCTATCGCCGTCCCAGCAAACTCTTCACGCGGTTGCGCAGCAGACGGGCCATGTTGCGGGTCTCGCGGTAGAGATGCAGCTGCGAGGCGGCCTGGCGGGCGAGGCGGTCGGCATCCGGCGTCAGTCCGATCACCAGCGAGCCCATCGGCTTGCGCTCGCTCCACAGCCGGCTCATCACCGGGTGGTCGGGCACGGCGCAGGAATCCGTCATCATGATGTTGGGGTCGTCGAGATGCTGCCTGGTCACCTCGATCATCAGCAGCGTGCCCGGCGAATAGGTCGCCAGCGTCTCGTCATAGGCGGTCTTCCAGGTGTAGGCGACGCCGGCTTCGACGAAGACGACCAGGCAGGCGATCGTGCGGCCGTCCAGCGTCAGCGAATGGATGCGGCACATGTCGTGCTCGGCCAGCCGGTGCACGGCTTCGCGGGCAAAGGCGGCGCGGTAGCGGTCGATGGCCATGGCGGTGCGCTCGCGGCCCTTCCAGCCGGCCGCCTCCAGCGTCAGGAAACTTTCGATGGCGTGGCGGATTTCGTCCGGTCCCCGCGCCACGATATGTTCCAGCCTGCCGAGATCCCCCAGGCGCCGTTTCAGGCGGCGGAATTCGCGGTAGTGGTGCGCGCGCAGCGATGCTTTCAAATAGGCCTCGCCGTCGAGGGTGCTTTCGAGCACCGGCCGGTCCGCCTTGCCGGTGGTGACCATTGTCAGGCCGCGCGTCTCGGCAACGGTGGCCAGCACGCTGGCCAATGGGCCGTCGAGGCGCATGTCGGGCAGCACGAAGACCTTCGGCAGCTTCAGATGCGGCCGCGACAGCATGCCGAAGAAATCCTCGACGACGCCGATCGGGTCGTCATGGTCGACCAGCGGCGTGCCGATCGGGCCGAACGGGCTCGACCAGGTGCGCATCACCGGAACGCCGAGCGGCACGGCCGGCCGTTCGACCGAGAACGGCACCAGCAGGCGCAGCCGGTTGCGGTATTCGTCGCCGTCGCGGATCACCGCCAGCTTGACCTCGCGATCTTCCAGCCTGGGCATGGCCGGCGCCAGAAAGCGCGGGTTGAAGAAAACGTTGGGCTCGATCGTGCGGGTGCACAGATAGTCGAGTTCCTCGACCAGTTCGAAGCCGGCCGAAGCCGGATAGATCGCCAGCTTGCGCAGCGGCCGGTTGTTGGCGAGGATCTCAAGGTGCGCCGGATCGGCGTCGCGCGCCAGGCCGGCAAGGCCGGACACCATGGCGCCGGCCGGACCGCCGCTGGTTTCCTCGATCAGCGGGATGGCGGCCATCAGGCGGCTTCCTCGGCAGCGGGCACGAAGATCAGCATGACGATGCCGAGCTTGCGCCAGACGGTGAAGGACAGGGCGCTGGCCTCGAAGACCATGGCGAGGCTGGTGGCGATCGCCGCCCCCCACAGGCCAAAGAGCGGGATCAGCACCACGTTGAGGCCGATGTTGAAGGCCAGCGTCATGGCATAGACGGCGGCGCAGATGTTCTGGTTGCCGCTCATCGTCAACAGGCTTTCGCAAGGGCCGACGGCGGCGCGCGCCACGACGCCGAACACCAGCAGGAACAGCAGCGGATAGCCGTCGGTGAATTCGGGCCCGAACAGCACCAGCATCGGTTCGCCGAGCGCCAGCACCAGCAGCGCCATCAGCAGCGACGGCCAGAACGTCCACGACACGGTCTCGCGGGCGAAGGCGGCGAGCTTTTCCGGTTCGCCATGGGTGAACTGCGCATAACGCTGGGCGACGCCGGCCTTGACGGAGAAATAAACGAAATGCACCAGCGCCAGCGTTTTGACGGTGGCGAAATAGACGGCGACGTCATTGGGCTGGAGATAGGCGCCGACCATCAGCACGTCGGCGTTGGTGAGCAGGAAGAAGAAGCTTTCGACCAGGAAGATCGGCAGCGAGACGATGAACCACTCGGCGAAATGCACCTTCATCGGCCCGGACGGGATATTCCTGCCCATGCGCGTGGTCACGCCGATGAGCTGGCCGAGCGTGGTGGCGTAGGTGGCGGCGATCGAGGCGAAGATCGCTGTCCTGGCGTCGGGCGCATAGCCCATTGCCAGCATCAGCGCCATCAGCGCCAGGATCAGCACCGGCCGCACCAGATAGGTCGGCGACAACGCAAACAACGCCCAGGAATTGGCGCGTGACTGGCCTTGCAGCAGATCGCCCATGGCGATCATCGGCAGGCAGAACAGGCCGAGGATGAAGGGCATTACATAGTAGCTCTCGATCCAGTTCGCGCACAGCCAGACGCCCAGTGCGCCAAGCCCGGCGATCGCGGTCGAGGCAATCAGCACGAACAGGCGGCTGGCGACCACGATGCCGCGCAGTTCGGCGAGCATGTTGCGTTCGCGGTATTCGGGGATGAAGCGGATCACCGAAGTGTGGAAGCCGAGGCAGGCGAGGTTGCCGACGATGACCATCGTCACCCAGACGAGGACGAAGATTCCGTATTCGAACGAGCCCATCCAGCGCGCCATCAGCACCTGGCTGATGAAGGCGATGACGGCGCTGACGATGCGGATGGCAAAGGCGATCAGCGACATGCGCCCGGCTTCGCCGCGCTCGTCGGCGGTGAACAGCACCGCATCGATCCGGCCAAGCAGCGGCCCCATGCGCAACGCCAAGCGCTGCGGCAAGAACCGCCCGGCCGTCGTCGCCGCGGAAAAGCGCACCCCGATGTCTCTCCGTTTTCCGCCTGTTTCCAAGCTTTCGATGTATCCGAAACACCTTAAGAAAGGGTGGGCAGGTGCGGGTGCGCCGAGGGGCCAAGGACGGCCGCGTGTGCAAGGTGCGTCATCGTATGCCGGGGCATAATAAAAGGCGAGCGAACGCCGGGGAAGACTGGGGAGCCGGTCGGCGTTTCGCTCGCCCCTCCCCCGCCAAGGGGGATGGCCAGGCACCGGATGTCCGGTGCCCGAGGTGTCACATGTGAGGCGTTACATCCCCTTCATGGCGTCGCACGACACGTTCGGGTTCATGTCGGCAAAGGCGCCCGTCGGGTTCTGTTTCCATGCCCAGACGTGCAGTTCGTAGAACGGGCCGAGGCCGTAGCGATTGGGGGCGCTGTTGAAGTTGAACAGCTGGCCTTCGAGCGAGGCCGGGCCCTTCGAGGTGATGTATTCGACCGCTATCAGCTTCAGGCTGCCGTCGGCCGTCGGCTCGTACATCACCGCTTCGGGCTTGGCGACATCGACGGCATCGTCCTTGAGATAGGCGCCGTTGACATAGTGGATGCCCATGGCGCCGCCGGTGATGCCGCTGGCGCAAGGGATGGGGGCATAGCCTTCGGCGGTGGCGGCTGCCACATTTTCGAAGCGGCTGTTGGCTGCGCGCACCTTTTCGGCCAACGGGTTGGCGTCGTGCGCCTGGGCGGCCGCACCCGCCGCGATCGAGATGGCGGCGAAAGCCGCGAAGCGTGTCGTCCAAAGCATTTTGGTCATGGTCTTCCGTTCGTTTGTTGACGCTTGAGGCGACGGCGGCCGATGCCGAAACGCCTGCGGCGTTGGTTTAGGATTTGGTTTGTCCGTCCCGGTTCATGCGATGCGGCTTCCGTTGCCGGGCTTTGGCCGCAGCCCTTAAAAACCGTGAAAAATCAACGATCCCAAAAGTAATATTGCCAATATTCCTGCGGGACGTCCCGCTCCGATAGCCCGATGTCGCGCCTCAGATAGTCGCCTTCCGGGGGCAAGCGCCGCCTTTCAGACAGATACGCAGGCAGCTTCGACGCGAACCGCCATAGACGGCCGAGCACGGAGGTTGGCCGGCCGGTCTTTCCCAGGACAGGCCCGATTCCACCGAGCGGCAGGCCATCAGGCAGTTCGCCATGGCCGCGAAGGACAGTTTGATGCTCATCACCGTGGCGACCGAACGCAGGATCAGAGGTAAAAGTAAGGGTCAAGAACCCGCACCTCCGTGATCTTGTCGACCGGCAGCGAGTTTTTCTGAGCGGTGCTGCGGATCGCTTCGGGCGTCGGCGCGTCGTAGATGCAGAAGCTGTGCTTCTTGTCGGGCGTGACGAAGGACTGGATCCAGGTGACGCCCTTTTCGGCATTGCGCATGACGACGCCGCCCACCGCGCTGGCGCCGATGTCGGTCATCGGTATGTTGAGGCCGTCCGGAAATGTGCGTTCAATCAGGTAGCGAGGCATGGAAGGTTTCCTTTTCCATTGGTTCACGCTCGATCGGAGCGCGGCTGGACGTTGACCACGCCCGCCCGGCCCGCGCATCGGAACGATTCCCCATATTGGACGGGACGATTCCCTATATTGGCGTCGTTCTTTGTGGAAAGAGGCACGGCAATGTGTGCAAAGTCACATTGCGTCGCTTTCTTCACGGGCTAATCGTGAGCGGCCCGCCATGGTGGGAAAACTCCGATCCTGTGAGACGATGACAATGATGCTTCTGGAACGGCAGACGCAGCTGCAGCAGTTGGAGAGCCTGCTTGGCGATGCAATAGGCGGCCATGGCCGCGTCGCCGTGCTGGCCGGGGAGGCCGGCGCCGGCAAGACGGCGCTTGTCGAGGCATTCGCGGCCCGTGTCGGAGAGAGCGCGGCGACGTTGCGCAGCGCTTGCGAGGATCTGTCGATCCCCGATCCGCTGGGGCCGCTTTACGATCTGGCCCGTGAGGCGCAATGGGCGCTGCCGCGCGCAATCGACGCCCGGCATGGGCAGAGACTGCCGCTGTTTTCCGATGCGCTCGACGCTTTTGCGGCCAAGGGGCCGTGCCTGCTGATCATCGAAGACCTGCACTGGGCCGACGATGCGACGCTCGATTTCGTGCGCTTCCTCGGCCGGCGTATCGTCAACACCCACATCCTGCTGTTGCTGACGGCGCGCACCGACCGCAGCGAGGGACAGATGCGGGTGCGCCGCGCCCTGGGCGAAATCCCGGCCGGCAGCGTGGCGCGCATCGACGTGCCGCTGCTCAGCCAGGCGGCCGTGCTGTCGCTCGCCGATGCGGCCGGACGCGATGGCGACGCCATCTACCGGGCGACCGCCGGCAATGCCTTCTTCGTCACCGAATTGCTGTCGGCCGAAAACGAAACGGCGCTGCCGGCAAGCGTGCGCGACGCCGTGTTGGCGCGGGCTGAACGGCTGTCGCCAGGCGCCCGCGCAATGCTCGACGCGGTGTCGGTGTTTCCGCGCCGCGCCGACGCCTGGGCCCTGCAGGGCCTGTGCGGCGTCGCCAGCGCCGGCCAACTGGCCGAGTGTGTCGCCAACGGGCTGCTCGACGATCTGGGCGACGGCTACGCCTTCCGCCACGACATCGCGCGACGCGCCATCGAAATGATGCTGACGACGTCGCACAGGCGGCAGTTCAACCAGCGTGCGCTGGCGGCACTGCTCGAAAATGGCGACGTCTCCACAGGCCGCCTGGTGCATCATGCGGTCGAGGCGCACAATCTGGCGGCGGTGCGCGAACTTGCGCCGATCGCCGCGTGCGAGGCGTCGCG
This sequence comes from Mesorhizobium sp. LSJC269B00, assembly GCF_000502815.1. Classification (NCBI taxonomy): domain Bacteria; kingdom Pseudomonadati; phylum Pseudomonadota; class Alphaproteobacteria; order Hyphomicrobiales; family Phyllobacteriaceae; genus Mesorhizobium; species Mesorhizobium sp. LSJC269B00. Next base: position 868,477 of record NZ_AYVN01000001.1, on the reverse strand, counting down.
CGTCGGCGCCCATCGCGATGCCGCCGGCTATTACGAGATCGCCTTGCAGCAGGCCGACAGCCTGCCGGTGATTGACCGCGCCGCGCTCTACGAAAGCCATGCGTTCGAGTGCCATCTCATCGGCAAGATCGACGACGCGCTTGCAGCGCAGGGCGAGGCGCGCCGGTTGCATCAGGCAGGCGGCAACAGGCTGAAGGAGGGCGACAGCCTGAGATGGCTCTCCCGGCTGAGCGAAATGGCCGATGACCGCGAGGCGGCCGCCGCCTTCGGCGCCGAGGCGGTGGCGATGCTGGAGGCGGCTCCCGCCGGGCCGGAACTCGCCATGGCCTATTCGAACCTTTCACACCTGGCGATGCTGTCGGAGAGGGTGGAGGACACGCTGTTCTATGGCGAGAAGGCAGCGGCGCTGGCTGCGCGCATGAACCGTCCCGACATCGCGTCGCATGCCCTCAACAATGTCGGCTGCGTCGAGCAGTGGCTCAATCCGGATGCCGGACGCCTGCGCCTCGACCAAAGCCTTGAAATTGCGCTCCAAGGCAATTTCCAGGAACATGCCGCGCGCGCCTTCACCAACCGCGCCTGTTTCGAGATCACCCAGATGAGCTACGACGCGGCGCGTCCGGTGCTGGAGAGCGGCATCCACTATTGCACCGAGAACGACCTCGGCACCTGGCGCGACTATCTCAGGGGCATGCTGGCCGATGTGCAGCTGCGTCAGGGCCAATGGGATGAGGCCGCCGCGACGGCAAGCGATGTCATCGATAATGATCGGACAACCACCGTGAGCCGGTTTCCGGCGCTGCTGGCACTGGCGAAACTGCGCCTGAGGCGCGGCGATCCCTCGGCCGAGCCGCTGTTCGCCGAAATGGCGCGTCTGGTCGGAAGCGGCGGCGACCTGCAGATGCTGAGCTCTTACGCAGCGCTGATGGCGGAGCAGGCATGGCTGGGCCTGGCCGACAGGCAAGAGGCGCTGGCGCTGATCACCCGCGCCGAAACGCCGGTGCGCTCGCGTGCCCATGTCGGGGAGCTGGCTCTGTGGCGAACATTGCTCTCTCCCGATATGCCGGCCGGCGACACCGCCAAGATGGCGACACCATACCGGCTGCTCCTGACCGGCGACTGGCGTTCGGCTTCGGCACTCTGGTCCGAATTGAATGCGCCATACGAGCGCGGACTGGCGCTCATCCTCGGCGATGACGAGGGGCAGCGTCTGGCATTGGATATTTTCGACGGCCTGGGGGCAAGGCCGGCGGCCCAGCGCCTGCGCAATATCATGCGCAGGAACGGCGTTGGCGGCATCGCCCGCGGCCCGCGCCGCTCGACGCGCGCCAATTTGGCCGGCCTCACCTTGCGCCAGATGCAGGTGCTGCAGCTGATCGAACGCGGCCTGTCCAACAAGCGGATCGCCGAGCAATTGACGATTTCGCCAAAGACGGTCGATCACCATGTCTCGGCGGTGCTGGGCAAGCTGGACGCGGTCTCGCGCGGCGAAGCGACGGCGGCGGCAAGGGATTCAGGGTTGTTGTGAGGTTTGACGAACGCGAAGGTCGGCGATCCTTCGCGCCCCCCTCTGTCCTGCCGGACATCTCCCCCTCAAGGGGGGAGATTGGCTGTCATTGCGGCTTTCGCCAATTGTCGAAATTGAAAGAAGACACGGCGCCGAAGCTGCTGATCTCCCCCCTTGAGGGGGTTGAGGCGTGGTCCGCGTTAGCGGACGGAAAGCCAACTGCTTGGCTTTCCGAGCGACGAAAGCCGGCAGGACAGAGGGGGGCGCTGTCCCGCCGACCTAACGAATGATCAGGCAAACGCGCCGTGGCAGTGCTTGTATTTCTTGCCGGAGCCGCAGGGGCAGGCTTCGTTGCGGCCGATCTTGCCCCAGGTCGCCTGGTTGTTCGGATCGCGGTCTTCGGGAGCGACGATGGCGTTGCTCTCCTGGCGGACCAGAAGTGCGGTCTCGCCACCCTCGAAATCGTCCTCGCCCGTGGTGCCGTCAATGTGGCTGCCGAACATTTCAGGCGCTTCGGGCGGCGGCGCTTCGGCGGCCTGGCGGACCAGTTCGACGCGCATCAATTGCGCGGTGACGGCCTGGCGCAGATTGCCGAGCAGAGCCTGGAACAGCTCGAACGCCTCGCTCTTGTATTCCTGCAGCGGGTCGCGCTGGGCGTAGCCGCGGAAGCCGACGACCGAACGCAGATGGTCGAGGTTGACGATGTGCTCGCGCCACAGATGATCGAGCGTCTGCAACACCACCGAGCGTTCGACATAGCTCATCACGTCTGGGCCGAAGCGCTCGGCGCGCTCCTTGGCGGCGGCGTCGGCGGCCTTGGTCAGGCGCTCGCGGATGTCGTCCTCGGCAATGCCTTCTTCCTTGACCCAGTCCTCGACCGGCAGGTCGAGATTGAGGAATTCGGCGACCTCGGCCTTGAGGCCGGCGACGTTCCACTGCTCGGCATAGGCGTTTTCGGGGATGTTCTTGGTGACGATCTCCTCGATGACGCCTTCGCGCATCTCGGCGATCGTCTCGGACAGGCCTTCGCCGTCCATCAATTCGATGCGCTGCTCGAACACCACCTTGCGCTGGTCGTTCGAGACGTCGTCGTATTTCAACAGGTTCTTGCGGATGTCGAAGTTGCGCGCTTCGACCTTCTTCTGCGCCTTTTCCAGCGCCTTGTTGATCCACGGATGGATGATGGCCTCGTCTTCCTTGAGGCCAAGCTTCTGCAGCATGCCGTCCATGCGCTCGGAGCCGAAGATGCGCATCAGATCGTCCTGCAGCGACAGGAAGAATTTCGAACGGCCGGGGTCGCCCTGGCGGCCGGAGCGGCCGCGGAGCTGGTTGTCGATGCGGCGCGATTCATGGCGCTCGGTGGCGAGCACGTAGAGGCCGCCGGCGGCCAGCGCCTTTTCCTTCAGGCGCTCGACATCGGCAATGATTTCCTTTTCGCGCGCCTCTCGCTCGGGACCAGCAGGCATGTCGCCCAGTTCGTCCTCGATGCGCATCTCGGCATTGCCGCCGAGCTTGATGTCGGTGCCGCGTCCCGCCATGTTGGTGGCGATGGTGATGGCGCCGGGCTTGCCGGCCTGGGCGACGATGGCCGCTTCGCGCTCGTGATGGCGGGCGTTCAGCACTTCGAAATCCTTGAACCCTTCCTTGCGCAGGCGCTCGGCCAGCTGCTCGGATTTCTCGATCGAGGTGGTGCCGACCAGCGTCGGCTGGCCCTTGGCGCGCGCTTCCTTGATCTCCTTGACGATCGCCTTGTACTTCTCCTCGACCGTCCGGTAGACCTCGTCGTCCTCGTCCTTGCGGATGACCGGCAGATTGGTCGGGATCTCGGTGACTTCGAGGCCGTAAATGTTGCCGAACTCCTCGGCCTCGGTCAGCGCCGTGCCGGTCATGCCGGACAGCTTCTTGTAGAGGCGGAAATAGTTCTGGAAGGTGACGGAGGCCAGCGTCTGGTTTTCCGGCTGGATCGCCACATGCTCCTTGGCTTCGAGCGCCTGGTGCAGGCCTTCCGAATAGCGGCGTCCCGGCATCATGCGGCCGGTGAATTCGTCGATGATGACGATCTCGTCGTTGCGGACGATGTAGTCCTTGTCCTTCTGGAACAGCCGGTGCGCCTTCAGCGCGTTGTTGACGTGGTGGACGATGGCGACGTTCTCGACGTCATAGAGCGACTCGCCCTTGAGCAGGCCGGCCGCGCGCAGCAGGTTTTCCAGCTTCTCGGTGCCTTCCTCGGTGAAGATCGAGGTCTTCTGCTTCTCGTCGATCTCGTAGTCGGCCGGGCCGAGCTGCAGCATGAAGGCGTCGATGGTGTTGTACATTTCCGAACGGTCCTCGAGCGGACCGGAAATGATCAGCGGCGTGCGCGCCTCGTCGACCAGGATGGAATCGACTTCGTCGACGATCGCGTAATTGTGGCCGCGCTGCACCATCTGTGCGCGCTCATACTTCATGTTGTCGCGCAGATAGTCGAAGCCGAGCTCGTTGTTGGTGGCATAGGTAACATCGGACGCGTAGGCGACGCGGCGTTCCTCGTCGGACAGGCCATGGACGATGACGCCGACCGAGAGGCCGAGGAATTTGTAGACGCGGCCCATCCATTCGGAGTCGCGGGTGGCGAGGTAGTCGTTGACGGTGACGACATGGACGCCCTTGCCGGCAAGCGCGTTGAGATAAACGGGCAGGGTGGCGACCAGGGTCTTGCCCTCGCCGGTACGCATTTCGGCGATGCCGCCATTGTGCAGCACCATGCCGCCGATCAGCTGCACGTCGAACGGGCGCATGCCGAGCACGCGGCGGGATGCCTCGCGGACGGTGGCGAAGGCCGGCACCAGCAGGTCATCGAGCGTGGCGCCGTTGGCGATATCCTGGCGGAATTTTTCCGTGCGGGCCTGAAGCTCGGCGTCGGACAGCGCCCGCATCTCGTTTTCCATGGCGTTGATCGCCTCGACACGCGGCCGGGTCGATTTTACGCGACGATCGTTGGAGGAACCGAAAACCTTACGGGCGAGACCGCCGAGACTGACCATCCGATGGTCCTTTCGATAGAATTCTCAATTTTGAGATGAGCGCCGGCCGGCCCCATCAATTCCGCGTGAAACGCGGACAAACACAAAAAGCGCCCGGAAAACGGTTCTGGACGCAAAGTCGTTGGACAGATAAGAGGGGGCTCAACTGATGTCAACGCCGCGTTAGCCCTATGGGCAGCGCCAAATTCCGCCACAATCCGGCTGATCTGCAAGCCCTACCAATCCCCCCTTGGAGTTAATCTTGATGTCCTTACTGTTTCGCCGTGCGTCGCTCGCCAGCCTTGGCTTGGCTTTCGGCCTGTCGGCCCTGTCGCTGTCTCCGCTGATGGCCCAGGAAGCCGCTCCCGCCCCGGCCGATGCCGCAGCAGCGCCGGCGGCAGCCCCCGTCGATCCGAACGCCGTCATCGCTACCGTCAATGGCCAGAAGCTGACCGAGGCGGACCTTGGGCTTGCCGAGGGCGAGCTGTCGCAGCAGTTCTCGCAGTTGCCACCCGAGCAGCGCCGCGCCGCCGCCCTTTCGGCAGCCATCGAAATCCGCGTCATGGCCGCCCAGGCGGTCGCTACCGGGCTCGACAAGGATCCCGAATTCCAGCGCCGCATGGCGTTCCTACAGCAGCGCGCGCTGCATGGCGAGATGGTCGAGAAGGGCGTCGTCGACAAGGTTACCGATGCCGAGGTGCGCGCCCGCTACGACCAGGAAATCGCCAGCACGCCGCCGGTCAATGAGATTCATGCCCGTCACATCCTCGTGAAGACGAAGGAAGAGGCCGAGGCGATTATCAAGCAGCTCGATGGCGGTGCCGACTTCCAGAAGCTCGCCAACGAGCATACCAGCGATCCCTCGGGCAAGACCAATGGCGGCGATCTCGGCTGGTTCGGCCCGGGGCAGATGGTGCCGGAATTCGACAAGGCGGCAGTTGCGCTCGAAATCGGCAAATACACCAAGGAGCCGGTGCAAACGCAATTCGGCTGGCATGTCATCAAGCTCGAGGACAAGCGCACCAAACAGCCGCCGGCCTTCGACGACGTCAAGGACCAGGCCAAGCAGGCGGTGATCCGCGACAAGTATTTCGCACTGGTCAAGCAGCTGCGCGGCGCCGCCAAGGTCGAAATCCCCGACGCCAATCTGAAGAAGGCCGTCGACACGATGGAAGCCGGCAAGTAAGGCCGGCACCGAAAAAACATGCAAAGGGCGCCGTTCGGCGCCCTTTTCAATTGCGGGAGATGCCTGACATCACATAGCGGACAGTGGCACGGATTGTCGCCTCATCTTCGTCCAGCCGGTTGGTCAAAAGGTGTTTCCAGGCATAGGAAGCGATGAGGTCGGCGACCAGCGCTGCGTCGATATCGGCCGCAACCTCGCCGCGCGCCTTGGCGCGCTCGATGATCCGAGCGGTGTGGGACACGCGCCCATCGGCATAGCCAGTCAGGGCCGCGGCCGCCGCTTCGTCCGACTGGGCCTCGGCGATCAGCGAGCGGAATACGCTGCCCGAGGATGTGTCGCGCCAATGCGCGAAGAGGTTCCTCAGGAAACCGACGAGGTCGTCTTCGAGACTGCCGGTATCGGGGACGTCGACACGCTTTTGCCGCTTGTAGACCTCCAGCAGCAGGGCCGCCTTGCTCGGCCACCAGCGATAGATCGTGGGTTTGCCGGCGCGCGCCCGCCGCGCCACGGCCTCTATGGAGAAGCCGGCATAGCCGGCCTCGACCAGCACCGCCTCCGAGGCCTTGAGAATGGCCTCGGCGCTGTCTGGGTTGCGCCGCGCCCCGATCGATCTGCGCGCCGGATCCTCGCCCATGTCTGTCCTCGCCAACAATCTCGCCGGCAATATAGGTGAGCTGGCAGGCAAACGAAACGGCCCGTTTCCAGCGCTTGTAGAAGCAGGCCTCACGTTCGCCCTTCGCGGGCATTTTCAGTTCATCGCTTGCGAGGTTTCCGAGGCGATCCGCCACTGGCCGTCGCTCTTCACCAGCCCAAGCGTGACTCGTGCCTTGCCGGTCATGCGCGCCGCCGATTTGTCTTTCGACATATAGTCGTAGCTCATCGCGAACACGGCTTCGGCGCGATTCTCGCCCTGCGGCGTCACATTGAGGCTGCCGGGCTCGAGACTGAACGACCAGGATGCAAATTGCGCGAACCAGTCCGTCTTGAGCTTGACGACGGCGTCGCTGTCATAGCGCGTGCCGAAGATGGTGGCGGAAGGCGCATAGAGCCGCTTGACGGTCTCGCCGATCGCCGCGGCATCGGGCGCAAGATAGTCGTCGCGCAGGAATTTCTCGATTGCGGTCTTGTCGTCGCCTACAGACCGTTCGAGTGCCGCAACCTTTGTTTCGGGCGCCGGGGGGACGGCGGGCTTCGGCTGTGCAACCGTTTCGCCGCCGGGCACAAACTCAAACCGTTCGAGCAGCGAACCCTGTTCCCATGGGCGCTGTCCCTCGCGGGTTTCGGAGACCACGTCGCGGCGCACCGCGATCATCATGTCGTTGATGCTCTGGCCGGGCTCGGCCATGTGCCGCAGCAGGGCGGCGGCGAACGGCGAATTGCGTCCGGTGCCGTCCATGGCGACAGCGCCTGGCGCCGTCGAGAAGGCGATGAAGGAGCCGCGCGTCGAATCGAACTGCGCCAGACCGGCAAGCGCCGTTGCCGAGCGCGTGGTGGCGGTGCGGCTCAGGCTGCGGGCAAAGGGATTGTTGCGGCAGGCATCGAGAAAGACCAGGCTGACCTTGGTCTGCTGCTCCATGATGTCGAGGACTTCGTCGATCGGCACGGCTTCGAGCTGCAGCTTGACCGGCATGTCGAGCCGGGCGTCGACCGGCACGATGTAGTTGCGCCCTTCCACCTGCAGGCCGTGGCCGGCGTAATAGAAAAGCCCGACGCCCGCACCTTCCAGCGCATCGGAAAATTCGCCGATCTTGCGCTCGAGTTCGCGCTTGCCGAGATCGTTGCCCTCGATGACGTCGAAGCCGATCGAGCGGAGCTTGCCGGCAATATCGAGCGCATCGTTGACCGGATTGGTGAGCGTGCCGGCTTCGGCATAGGTGCCATTGCCGATGACCAGCGCCACGCGCCGTTCCGGCTGCGCATCGGCGCTCAGGAGCAAAAGCCCCATAAACGCCACCGCCAAGATCACCAGCCTGCCCATGGCCGATATCATAACGCCAGAGGCCCCGGTGACGCCAACGGATTTGAAATGCAAGCTTAATCCCTGGTGGCTTGCCGACAGCGGCGGCCAAGAAAACGCCCTTGCGCCGGGCCGTGCTATCGGGCAAACCGGCCTTCGCCCAGCGTTTTTCCCTCGCCCGAGGTCTCCAATGTCCGCAACGATTTCGCCGCTCGCGCCGAAGAAATATCCCAAAATGCCTGCCATCGAGGGCGTGCGCATCGCCACCGCCGAGGCCGGGATCAAGTACAAGAACCGTACCGACCTCTTGGCCATGGTCTTCGATGCCGGCACAGCGGTTGCCGGCGTGTTCACGAAGTCGAAATGCCCCTCGGCGCCGGTCGACTTCTGCCGCGAGAACCTTGGCGCCGGCAAGGCACGGGTGCTGGTCGTCAATTCCGGCAACGCCAACGCCTTCACCGGCAAGAAGGGCCGCGCCTCCACCCAACTGACCGGCGAGGCCGCGGCCAAGGCCGCAGGCTGCACGCCAGGCGAAGTGTTCCTCGCTTCTACCGGGGTAATCGGCGAGCCGCTCGACACCACCAAATTCAGCCATTTGCTCGCCGGACTGGTCAAGGACGGCAAGCCGGATCTGTGGACCGAGGCCGCAAAGGCCATCATGACCACCGACACCTATCCGAAAGTGGCGACAGCGACGGTCAAGCTCGGCGACACCGACGTCATCATCAATGGCATCTCCAAGGGCGCCGGCATGATCGCGCCCGATATGGCGACTATGCTGTCCTTCATCGCCACCGATGCGCCGATCGCCGCCCCCGTGCTGCAGGACTTGTTGTCGCGCGGCACGGCCAAGACCTTCAACGCCGTCACCGTCGACAGCGACACCTCGACCAGCGACACGCTGCTGTTGTTCGCCACCGGAGCCGCTGCCAAGCGCGGCGCGCCCGCCATCAGCGATCCCAAGGATGCGCGTCTCGGCGCGTTCCGCCGGGCGCTGGGCAAGGTGCTCAAATCGCTGGCGCTGCAAGTGGTGCGCGACGGCGAGGGCGCCCGCAAGCAGGTCGAAGTCACCGTTACCGGCGCCAAATCGGCGCGCTCGGCCAAGCGCATCGCGCTTTCCATCGCCAATTCGCCGCTGGTCAAGACGGCGGTTGCCGGCGAGGACGCCAATTGGGGCCGCGTCGTCATGGCCGTCGGCAAGGCCGGCGAGCCGGCCGATCGCGACCGGCTGTCGATCTGGTTCGGCGACAACCGTCTGGCGCATGAGGGCGAACGCGACCCGGGCTACTCCGAGGAAGCGACCTCGGCCTATATGAAGCGCGACGACATTCGCATCCGCGCCGATATCGGTATCGGCCGCGGCAAGGCGACGGTGTGGACCTGCGACCTCACCAAGGAATATGTCGCCATCAATGGCGATTACCGGAGCTGATGGAGTTGGCTTCCAGGCATCCGGCAAGCATGCTCGCCATCGTGCGCCGCTACGAGGCTGCGGGGTTTCGCGCCTGGCCGGCGGCGGCCGTGCATTATGACGGCACCTGGGTGGTGCGGCTGACAGCCGGCCATCCGGCCAAGCGGCTGAACTCGGTCAACCCGCTCGATCCCGGCGACACCCAGCACATTGCCGAGCGCATCGGCCGCGCCAGCCGGCGCTTCGACGCCTATGGCAGGCCGCTGACCTTCCGCATCTCGCCGCTGTCGGGGCCGGACCTGGCCAAGCATCTCGACAATGAGGGCTGGAGCACATTCGACGAATCCCTGGTGATGCGGCTGCCGCTGGCGGACGCGCAACTGGCGCCGGCCATGGACCAGATTCCGCTGAAGGATATCAGCCGCTTTCTCGGCGCGTCGCTCAAGGTCAGCGGCTCGGATGCATCGCTGCGGCCCGGTCTTTCGGAAATCATCGGCGCTATCCAACCCGAAGTCGGGCTGTTTGCGCTGGAGGAAGGGGCCGACCCTCTGGCGGTGCTGATCTGCGTCCATGACGGCGATCTTGCCGGTCTGTTCGAGATCGCCACCGCCAAGTCGGCGCGCAATCAGGGCCATGGCCGCAACCTGATCCTGTCGGCGCTGAAGTGGGCGAGGCTGCGTGGCGCTCGCGAAGCCTGGCTGCAGGTCGAGGCCGGCAATGCGCCGGCGCTGGCGCTCTATCGCTCGCTGGGCTTCGACGAAGTCTATCGCTACCACTATCGCCGGCCGCCGGGCGCATGAGCGAGATCACCGGCAAACGCCTGCTGCTGGTCGCCGCGTGCGCGCTGGTCGATACCGATGGGCGGGTGCTTCTGGCGCAGCGGCCCGAGGGCAAACAGCTTGCCGGCATGTGGGAATTTCCCGGCGGCAAGGTAGAGCCAGGCGAGACGCCGGAACAATGCCTGATCCGCGAACTGCAGGAAGAAATCGGCATCGAGACTGACATTCCTTGCCTGGCGCCGCTCACCTTCGCCAGCCATTCCTATGATGATTTCCATCTCCTGATGCCCCTGTTCGTCTGCCGCCGCTTCCGCGGCATCGCGCAGCCCAGGGAAGGGCAGGCGTTGAAATGGGTGCGGCCAAAGCAGATGCGCGACTATCCCATGCCGCCGGCCGACGCGCCGCTGATCCAGTTCCTCATCGACCTGTTGTGATACAAAGCCATTTCGCGGTCTGATCTAGCCAGCGTTAATGGAAGATTTATCTCGTCGTGAAAAATTGCGGCAAAGCGGGTTCGCGGGGAGCGATTGCATGAGCCTCGACAGGGAATGGGACTCGATCCGGCCAGATCGCAGCTTTCGCGCCGCCGGCGTCGGCTTATTGCGCGTCACGCTGTTGTTCGGCTCGGCCGCAGTGGCGCTGGCGCTGATCGCGGTCCCCGTGCTGGACAACCAGACGCGATCATCCAGCCGCGATGCTCTTGCAGGCGGTCTCGACCCGATGAGCACGGGTTCGATCGGCTCGCGGGCCACCTATACGCTGCGCAGAAGCGTGCTGCAGCCCTCACCGAACTCAGTCTGCATCATCCGCGCCGACGGCCAACGCAGCGGCGACTGCTGACCAACAAGGTCGACACCAGCTTGAGAACTTCCTCAACGCAGGCCCATTTCACAGCCTGTTAAGCTTGTGCCGTTAACCTTTCTTAACAGGTCGGCGATATGGTCGGGGATGAGAGGGATCGACGATCATGAAGCCATTGCTGCGCCGATTTTTGCAGGACGAAACAGGCGCCACGGCCATTGAATATGGCCTGATCGTTGCGGTGCTGTCGCTTGCCATCGTCGGGGGTGTCGGCAAGGCCAGCAATGCGATCCAGTTTCTGTTCAGCGACAACAACAGCAGGCTCGCAAACGCCTTCGCCAAGCATTGATCCGGAGCGCCGTCACCGCCCGCCGGGGTTTTCCAGTATCGTCTTCAGCGAGACCTTCGCCGAACCCGGTTTCAAGGGCTTTTGCTGCGAGGCATCGGGCGCCCAGCCCGACATCCAGACGATGGAAAAGCTTGCCCTGATGCGGCCATCAGCGTCCGAAAAGCGTTCGGCATAGATTTCGGCGGCACGGGTAAAAAGCTTTCGCGCTCCCGGTCGCCGGCTGCGATCAGTCAGCGCGCTGGTTTCGCCCATCGCCCTGAGATCGGCAATGAGGTCGAAGAGGGTATCGTAGCGGACGGTCACCGTTTCGACGTCGGCCACCGGCAGCGCCAGTCCGGCGCGCTGCAGCAGTGCGCCGGCGTCGCGAACATCGGTGAAGGGGATGACACGCGGGCTGGCGCCGCCACAGAGTTCGGTCNAGCATGCCGGGAATGTCGTTCATCGCCTGCAACGACAGAAGTGAAACGACGAGGTCGAGGCTTTCCGGCTGGAACGGCACTGTTTCCAGCGGTGCTATCAGCCCTGGCCGGCCGTCCAGAAACGCTGGATCTGCCTCGACGCGCACGATCTCCGCTGCCTTGCCGCTTGCAGCGACCACGTCCGTTGCGTCCGGCGTCTGGCAAAACAGCACCGCGGCCTTGCCGAATTTCCGCTCGACCGCGCCGAGCCGGTCGGCAAGGTCTTCCGCCGCCCGCCGCATCAGAAAATCCGCGCCGGCTACGGGGTGGGCCAGCGCCCTGCGCTTGCGCACCAGCCAAAGTTCAGTATCGATGATCGGCTGCAACGGTAGACATCCCTGTTTGTCCGTCTAGTGATATCCTGGCGCGGACGTCAAAACCACGTGGCCGATCCGGTGATGGAGATCAAGAGCCTCGCTCAAACCATGTTGAAACTGGCCATGTTGGACTGGCCGGCGCGGATGCTGTTCCCGCCGGTCTGTGCCGGCTGTCGCAGGCACGTCTCGCAACCCGGCGTTTTGTGCGGTGCCTGCTGGCCGAAACTCAGGCTGCTGGAGCGGCCATGGTGCGCGGTGATGGGCACGCCATTCACGCACGATATGGGCGAGGGATTCCTGTCGGCCGAGGCGATCGCCGATCCGCCGCCGTTCGAGCGGGCGCGGGCGGCTGTGGCCTATTCCGGTGTCGCCCGCCAGATGGTGCAAGGGCTGAAATACCAGGACCGCACGGATCTGGCGCCATGGATGGCGCGATGGATGCTGCGCGCCGGGGCCGAGCTGATCGCGGATGCCGATGTCGTCGTACCGGTGCCATTGCACTGGCGGCGCTTCTTTCGACGGCAGTTCAACCAGTCGGCGGAGTTGGCAAGGGCGGTTGCGCAGCTTAGCGGGCTGCCTTTCTCGCCCTCGGCGGTCCGGCGCGTCAAGCTCACGCGCCAGCAGGTCGGGCTGGAGCGGCAGGAGCGCGAGGACAATGTGCGCGCCGCCTTCCGTGTGCCTGCGGAAGCCGAAATCGAGATCACTGGGCGCCGCGTGCTTCTGGTCGACGATGTCTACACCACCGGCGCTACCGTGCGGTCGGTCGCCAAGGCGCTGAAGAAGGGCGGCGCCGGAGCGGTCGATGTGCTGACCTTCGCGCGTGTCCTGCCGGGGGACTTTCGGGCCGACGAGTCCGCGACTATATAAGGGCAAGGAAAGGCACGGACCGATGCTCGATGTGACGATCTACACCCGTATGATGTGCGGCTATTGCGCGGCGGCCAAGCGGCTGCTTGACCGCAAGGGCGTCGCTTACACCGAGCATGACGCTTCGTTTTCGCCGGAATTGCGCCAGGAAATGATTTCGCGGGCGCATGGCCGCTCGACCTTTCCGCAGATTTTCATCGGCGACACGCATGTCGGCGGCTCCGACGACCTCCACGAATTGGAGGCGCGGGGGCAGCTGGACAGGCTGCTTGCCAACGGCTCGACGACAAAGAGCGGTTCGTAGGGCCGCTCTATGTCTTTGTTTTTATGCAATTTCGGACGGAAAACCGTTACACACTTTTCCTGGAATTGCTCAAAGAGGACGTGACGATGGGTATTTTCAAGGCGGCGGCGATCCAGATGCGTTCGGGCGAGAGCCCCGAGCGCAACGCGGTCGATCTCGAACGGCTGGTGCGCGAAGCGGCAGGCCTCGGTGCAACCTACATCCAGACCCCGGAAATGACCGGTGCGCTGATCCGCGACAAGGAAGCCAGGGCTGCTTCCTGCACCTTGGAAGACAAGGACATCGTCGTGGCGGCCGCGCGCAAGCTCGCCAGCGAACTCGGCGTCTTCCTGCACATCGGCTCGACCGCCATCCTGCGCACCGACGGCAAGCTCGCCAACCGGGCGCTGCTGTTTGGGCCGGACGGCGCCACCCTTGCCACCTACGACAAGATCCACATGTTCGATGTCGACCTCGACAATGGCGAGAGCTGGCGCGAATCCGCCGCCTATGAGCCGGGCACCGAGGCCGTCGTCACCGAGATCGACGGCGCTAGGCTCGGCTTTGCCGTCTGCTACGATCTACGCTTTCCACAGCTGTTCCGCGCCGAGGCGATGGCCGGCGCCGACCTCTTGTCGGTGCCTGCCGCCTTCACCCGCCAGACCGGCGAGGCGCACTGGCATGTGCTGCTGCGAGCCCGTGCCATCGAGAACGGCGCCTATGTGGTTGCTGCAGCACAAGGTGGCCTGCATGAGGATGGCCGCGAAACCTATGGCCATTCGCTGATCGTCGACCCATGGGGTCGAATTCTCGCCGAGGCCGACCATGACGATCCGGAGGTGATCATCGCCGAGATCGACACGGCGCAGTCGTCGGCCGCGCGTAAGAAAATCCCCAATCTCAAGAACGCGCGTGATTTTGCCGTCAATGCCGGCGCAGTGGAAGCGCCGCGGCTCAGGGGCGCGGCTTCGTGATCCGCTTTGCCCTGATCTGCGAGCACGAGCACGAATTCGAGGGCTGGTTTCGCAGCAATGACGATTTCGACACGCAGAAGAAGCGCGGCTTCGTCGATTGCCCGAGCTGCGGCTCGCACAAGGTGCAAAAGGCGCTGATGGCGCCAGCCGTCTCCACCGCGCGGAAGCAGGAAACAATTGCGCTGGCCATGGGCGAAACCCAGAAGCAGGCTTTGGCGCAACTGAAGGCGATGGCCGAGAAGGTGCGCGAGAATGCCGACTATGTCGGCGACAAGTTTGCCGAAGAAGCGCGCAAGATCCATTTCGGCGAGAGCGATGCGCGCGGCATCTATGGCGAGGCGACGTTGGACGAAGCCAAGAGCTTGGCCGAGGATGGCATCGATTTCATGCCGATCCCGAGTTTTCCCGAGGAGCGCAATTGAGCGATCAGCTGGCGCTATCGATCAATTTGCCAAGCAACTGAGCCAGTGCCCCCCGCTCCGTGCCGGTGAGCCCGGCGAGGATTTCATGCTCGTTGGCGACGTGGGCGGTCAGGGCTTCGTCGATCAAGGCCAGACCTTTTTCGGTCAGTTGCACGACAATGCCACGCCGGTCGTTGGGGTGCGGGCCGCGCAGGATCAGTCCGGCCTTCTCAAGCCGGTCGAGCCGGTTGGTCATGGCGCCGGAGGTCACCATCGTCGCCTCGTAGAGAGCGGTCGGTGTCAGCGCGTAAGGCTGGCCGGAGCGGCGCAGCGTCGCCAGCACATCGAATTCGCCGGCCTGCAGTCCGAAACGGGCAAACAGCGGGGCGAGGCGCTCGCGGGCGATTAGCGAAGAGGCTTCGTTCAGCCGCCCAAGCACCAGCATCGGCGACACCTCCAGGTCCGGCCGTTCCCGCTTCCATTGCTCCACCGCCTTTGCCGCGCGATCCATCTGTCTCACCGCTAAGTATCTTGACGTTAAGAATCTTTGTGGTATGCTACCTCAAGATACAGTTTCGACCCAGTGCCGCAAGTGAGTGACGGGACCATCCGATGAAATTTCTCTGGGAATCGGCGCTTGGCCTGCTGGTCGTCACCGGCGGCCTGCTCGGCCTGACCCTGCCGTTCGGCAAGCTGGCGACGGCTGCCGGCGTTCCGGCCATGGTCTGGGCCTTCGTCATCTCGTTCGGCGCCGGGGGCGTGCTGCTGTGCGCGTTGCTCGCGAACGGCGAGCGCATGCGGCTCACCTCGCACAGACTGCGCTATTTCTTCATCACCGCCGCCGTGTCCTACGCCGTGCCCAATCTGCTGATGTTTTCGGCTATCCCGCATCTCGGCGCCGGCTATACCGGCATCATGTTCACGCTGTCGCCGGTCATCACACTGGTGTTTTCGATCCTGCTCGGCGTTCGACGGCCAAATACGCTCGGCAGTATCGGTATCGCCGTCGGCTTCATCGGCGCCGTCATGGTGGCGGTGACGCGCGGCGAGGCCGGCCAGCCGGCCGATGTCTACTGGGTGCTGGTCGGACTTTTGATCCCGGTCAGCCTTGCCGCCGGCAATATCTATCGCACCGTCGACTGGCCCGAAGGCACCGGTCCGATCGAACTGGCCGTCGGCAGCCACCTGGCCTCGGCGACGCTGCTGCTGATCGGCATTCTCGCGCTGTTCGGCCTCAGTGCCTTCGCCCCGCTCAGGGCCGTGCCGCTGGTTGTCGTGGCGCAAGTCGCTTCGGCCTCGGCGATGTTTGCCTTCTTCTTCCGGCTGCAGGCCGTGGGCGGTCCGGTCTATCTCAGCCAGATCGGCTATGTGGCGGCGGCCGTCGGCCTGTTTGCCGGAACCATCTTCCTCGGCGAGCACTACCAGTTGCTGACCTGGGCCGGCGCGGTGATCATCACCATCGGCGTGATCATCACCACCAAGGCGCAGAGCCAGAAGGCATAGGGTCTTTGGTTTACGCAATTCCCTAGGCAAAGCGCTATGCGCTTTTCCCGGGAAAACCGCTTCACACTTTGCTCGAACTGCTCAAGTTTAAATTTGGCTCGCGTCGAGGCGCTTCCGTAGCGCCGGCGGGGCGACGTTTCGCCAGGCCGTCCGAACGGCGCTGCGGAATGTCTGTTCGTCGCAGGCTTCGAGCATGATCGACGTCCATCCCTTTTGGCCCCAGCCGCCTGTCACGGGCCTGAAAACCGATGGCTCAGCCGCGGCCATCATCTCTTGCTGGTCCCGGTCGAGCTTGACGACAGCACGGTCGGCTTCGGGCAGCGAGACGAAGATACGGTTGCGGACGCGGAAGTCAGCCTTGCCGAAATGCGATTGCTCGACCGTTTCGGGAAGATCGAGCGCCAGCTCTCGGGCCCTCATAGTGTCCACGGCCGCCCCCTTTCGTTCAGACCGATCGTTTTTCCGCCAGCACCATATAGTTGACGTCCATGTCCTTGGAGCGTGCCCAGCGGTCGGCGAGAGGATTGTAGGTCACGCCGGTACGGTCGATGATAGTCATGGCGGCGCTGCCGAGCGCCTTTTCAAGCTCTTCGGGCCGCACCAGCTTGCCGAACTGGTGGGTGCCGCGCGGCAGCCAGCGCAGCACATATTCGGCGCCGATTATGGCCAGGCCCAGTGCCTTCAGCGTGCGGTTGATGGTGGCGACGAACATGATGCCGCCGGGCTTGACCATCTCGCCGCACTTGCCGATGAACAGGTCGACATCGGCAACATGCTCGACGACTTCCATGTTGAGGACGACGTCGAATTTCTCGCCGGAATCGGCCAAATCCTCAGCGGTCGTAGCGCGATAATCCACCGTCACGCCGCCTTCGGCCGCGTGCAGCTTCGCCACCTCGATGTTGGTTGCCGAGGCGTCGGCGCCGACCACTTCGGCGCCAAGCCTTGCCATCGGCTCGCACAACAATCCACCGCCGCAGCCGATATCGAGGAAACGCAGGCCTTCGAACGGCCGCGCCGCCCGCGGATCGCGGCCGAAGCGCGCCGCCACCTGGTCCCGGATATAGGCCAGCCGGACCGGGTTGAATTTGTGCAGCGGACGGAATTTGCCGTTCGGGTTCCACCATTCGGCGGCAAGCGCGGAAAAGCGTTCCACTTCTCCGGCATCGATTGTCGATCGTCGGGCCTCTGGCATGGGGCGGGTCTCCTCGGACGCTAGGAAGTCGGGTGCCGGGGCAAGAAAGTCAAGGCCGGTTTTTGCGACTGCTGGCTAGTCGACCTATGGCCTCGAGATCACAATTGCCGAATGTTCCATCGCAACACTTGCGGGATCGATGGCCCGCATCGCTTCGCAATCGCCGATCTCGGCCATGATCCGGCCTGCGGCGGCGAGAGCCTGCTCGCGACTTCGCCAGCGCACCACATCGACCCATCCGCCATCGTCCCGCCGCGCCAGACAGCGGTTTACGAAACCAGGTTGCCGCGCCAGCCAGTCGGCGACCAGGTTGTTGGCGGCGGCAAAGCCCGCTTCCGCTCCAGGTTTGAGGCGAAAGGTGACGATTTCCAGGGCCTCGGTCATCTTGCGTCCAGCACGTCGCGCAATTTCGCCGCCAGCTGCTCGATGGTGAAGGGCTTGGCCAGGAAATGCACGTCATGGTCGAGCACGCCATTGTGGACGACGGCGTTCCTGGTGAAGCCGGTGGTGAAGATCACCTTCAGCTTCGGCATGCGCGCCAGCGCCTCCTCGGCGAGCTTGCGGCCATTCATCACCGGCATGACGATATCGGTGAACATGAGCGCCACACCAGGGTTGTCGCCCAGCTTTTCCAGCGCTTCCTGGCCGCTTGCGGCATGAATGACGGTGTAGCCGAGTTCGCGCATGGCATCGGTGGTGGAAGCCCGCACGCGTGGATCGTCCTCCACGACAAGGATGGTTTCGGTGACCGGCACGGCAGGATTTCCGGCTCGTTCCGAAGATATGGCGGCCTCTTCCGGGCCGAAGAAGCGCGGCAGGTAGATCCTGATCGTGGTGCCTTGGCCGGGTTCCGAGTAGATCTTGACGTGTCCGCCGGACTGTTTGACGAAGCCGAACACTTGGCTCAGCCCGAGGCCGGTGCCCTTGTCGACTGGCTTGGTGGTGAAAAATGGCTCGAAAGCCCGCTCCATGACGTCCGCCGGCATGCCGGCGCCGGTGTCGCTGACCGCGATCATCACATACTGGCCGTCTTTGACCTCGGCATGGGTGGCGGCGTAGCTCTCGTCGAGGTGGCTGTTGGCGGTCTCGATGGTCATCTTGCCGTCCTCGCCCATGGCGTCGCGCGCATTGACCGCCAGATTGAGAATGGCATTTTCGAGCTGGCTCGGATCGGCATGGGTCTTCCACAGGCCGCCAGCCAGCACGGTTTCGATGCGGATGGTTTCGCCGAGCGCCCGCCGAAGCAGGTCCGACATGCCGGCGACCAGACGATTGGCGTCTACAACCTGAGGCGCGAGCGGCTGCTGGCGCGAGAAGGCAAGCAGCCGTGACGTCAAGTTTGCGGCCCGGGTCGCCGCATCGGTCGCCGCTTCGATGAATTTCATGATGTCGTGCTCGCCCCGCGTCAGCTTGCGCTGGGCGAGGTTCATGGCGCTGATGATCACCGCCAGCATGTTGTTGAAATCGTGGGCGATACCGCCGGTCAGCTGGCCCACAGCCTCCATCTTCTGCATCTGGCGGATCTGCGATTCGGCCTTTTCACGCGTCTGGATTTCGTTGCCGAGCTCGATGTTCTTGCGCATCAGCTCTTCCTGGGCGATCGCCACTGCGCGGAACCGGCGGCGCGAAAGGCGAACCGTGTAGGCGCCAAGCAGGAAGATCGCCAGCAGCGCCGCTATCGAGCCGATTCGCAGCCAGTTTTCGACCCGGTCGGTATGAGCGTCGCGCGCGGCGATGGCTGCGCCGCCAATGCGCCGGATCGTGTCCATGCTGGCCCGGATCTGGTCCATGGCGGCCTTGCCTTGGCCGCTGCGGACCAGTTCCAGAGCTTTTGCCGCATCGCCGCGATCGTAGAGTGCAATCGTCTCAGCCAATTCGGCCTGGTTTTGTGAAAGCGCGTCCTTGACGTGGTTGATCTGCTGCACGAGTTCGTCGTCCGGCGCGGTCATGCCGTCGATGCGCGCAAGCTGGCCCGGAATGGCGTCGACCGCCTGCCGATGAGGCTGGAGGTAGGATTTCTCGCCGGTCAGGAGATAGCCGCGCTGGCTGGTCTCGGCCTCCTGAGCCATGGCAAGCAAACCGGAAAGCAATTCCTGATACTCGACCGCCTCGCGCGCGGCCTCACGATTGGCTCTCTGGGTCTCGACCAGCACGGCGCGTGTGCCGACGATCAACGCCAGCACGGCGAAGCCGATGAACAGCGGCAGCGATTGCCACCGCATGGCGCGTCGAAGGCGAACAATCATTCGATATGCCGGACCAAAAGGAGTTTCCCGCGGGCAGCATTTGGTAAGCGGCGGCGGGGCCGAACGCAATATGCCGCGATCCTGAAGCCGGCATCCGCCGCCAGCCTTGCGAAACCGTGATCATTTGGCTAAGGAGGCGCGCATTCAGCGGCCGGCTTCTGTCGAGCGCTTACTTCCCCTTTCGGTCCTGGGCCGGCTTCAGTCAAAGGCATTTCGCTTCCATGGCGCGCATCGTGATGAAATTCGGCGGAACCTCCGTCGCCGACATCGCCCGCATCCGCAATGTGGCGCGTCACGTCAAACGCGAGGTCGATGCCGGCCATGAGATCGCTGTCGTGGTTTCGGCGATGGCGGGCAAGACCAATGAACTGGTTGGCTGGACGCGCGAAGCCTCGCCCATGCACGACGCGCGCGAGTATGACGCCGTGGTCGCCTCGGGCGAGCAGGTGACTGCCGGCCTGCTGGCGATCACACTGCAGAATATGGGCGTCCATGCCCGCTCCTGGCAGGGCTGGCAGATCCCGATCAAGACCGACAACGCGCATGGCGCGGCGCGCATCCTCGAAATTGACGGCGCGTTCCTGATCAAGCGCTTCGGCGAGGGCCAGGTGGCTGTCGTCGCCGGCTTCCAGGGCATCGGCCCGGACAACCGCATCGCCACGCTCGGCCGCGGCGGCTCCGACACAAGCGCGGTGGCCATTGCCGCGGCGGTCAAGGCCGACCGCTGCGACATCTACACCGATGTCGACGGCGTCTACACCACCGATCCGCGGATCGAGCCGAAGGCGCGGCGGCTCAGCAAGATTTCGTTCGAGGAAATGCTCGAAATGGCCTCGCTCGGCGCCAAGGTCTTGCAGGTGCGCTCGGTCGAGCTTGCCATGGTGCACAGGGTGCGTACGTTCGTGCGGTCGTCCTTCGACGATCCCGATGCGCCCGGAATGGGGGATTTGCTCAATCCTCCGGGAACGCTCATTTGCGACGAGGAAGAGATCGTGGAACAGCAGGTCGTCACCGGAATTGCCTACGCCAAGGACGAAGCGCAGATTTCTCTGCGCCGCGTCGGCGACCGCCCGGGCGTTGCCGCCGGCATTTTCGGCCCGCTGGCCGAGGCCAACATCAATGTCGACATGATCGTCCAGAACATCTCAGAGGACGGCAAGTTCACCGACATGACCTTCACCGTGCCGTCCGGCGACGTGGACAAGGCGTTGGCCGTTCTGGAGCGTCTGAAGGCTTCGATCGGCTATGACGTGGTGCAGTCGGAAGCCGGCATGTCGAAGGTTTCGGTCATCGGCATCGGCATGCGCAGCCATGCCGGTGTGGCCGCCACCGCTTTCAAGGCGCTGGCCGACAAGGCGATCAACATCCGCGCCATCACTACCTCCGAGATCAAGATTTCGATACTGATCGACGGTCCCTACACGGAACTCGCGGTTCGTACTTTGCATTCCGTGTACGGTCTGGATAAGCAGTAGCGAGAGCGATTTGAGTTGTTGCGTGTGCGCCGGTCGCAGTGGAAACTGCGGCGGGCAAAATGCCCATTGGAGAAGAAGCCGCGATGCGTGATACGGCCAGTGGCCCGCGCGTTCTGCTGAAACGGCTCCGCGAGCTCATGCAGGAGCCGCTGGAGCCGCAGGAGCGGCTCGACCGGATCGTGCGCGACATCGCCTCCAACATGGTCGCCGAGGTCTGCTCGCTCTATGTGCTGCGCGCCGATTCGGTGCTCGAACTCTATGCCACCGAAGGTCTGAACCCGAACGCCGTCCATTTGGCGCAGCTGCGGCTGGGGCAGGGCCTCGTCGGCACCATTGCCGCGAGCGCGCGGCCGCTCAACCTCTCAAATGCGCAGGAACATCCGGCCTTCGCCTACCTGCCGGAGACGGGCGAAGAGATCTACAATTCCTTCCTCGGCGTGCCCGTACTCAGGGCAGGGCGCACGCTGGGCGTGCTGGTGGTGCAGAACAAGACCATGCGCCACTACCGCGACGACGAGGTCGAGGCGCTGGAAACGACCGCCATGGTGATCGCCGAGATGATCGCCACCGGCGATCTCGCTCGCCTGACCCGGCCCGGCCTCGAACTCGACCTGCGCCGTCCCGTCAGCTTTACCGGCCTGTCCTTCAACGAGGGCGTCGGCCTCGGCCATGTCGTGCTGCATGAGCCACGCATCGTCGTCACCAATCTGTTCAACGAGGACAGTGAGGAAGAGGTGCGCCGGCTGGAGACGTCGCTCGGTTCGCTCAGGCTTTCTATCGACGACATGCTGGAGCGGCGCGATGTCGCCTTCGAGGGCGAACATCGCGAGGTGCTCGAAGCGTATCGCATGTTTGCCAACGACCGCGGCTGGGTGCGCCGGCTGGAAGAGGCGATCCGCAACGGCCTGACAGCGGAAGCGGCGGTGGAAAAGGTCCAAAGCGACATGCGCGCCCGCATGCTGCACATGACCGATCCTTATTTGCGCGAGAGGATGAGCGACTTCGACGATCTCGCCAACCGGCTGCTGCGCCAGCTGATGGGGCGCGGGCCTGACGACGTCGCGGCGTCACTGCCGAAGGATGCCATCCTGGTCGCGCGCTCGATGGGCGCGGCCGAACTGCTTGATTATCCCAGGGACAAGCTGCGCGGCGTGGTGCTGGAAGACGGCGCTGCCACCAGCCATGTCGTCATCGTAGCGCGCGCCATGGGCATTCCGGTCGCCGGCCAGATGAAGGGCGCCGTTTCCATGGCGGAAAACGGCGATGCCATCATCGTCGACGGCGAGGAAGGCACCATCCATCTGCGGCCGCAGCCCGACCTCGAAGCTGCCTATGCCGAAAAAGTGCGCTTCCGGGCGCGCCGGCAGGAAGTCTACCGGGAACTGCGCAAGAAGCCGTCGGTGACCAAGGACGGCGTCCAGGTCGACCTGCTGATGAATGCGGGCCTGGCCGTCGACCTGCCGCAGCTGGCCGAGGCGGGTGCGGCCGGCATCGGCCTGTTCCGCACCGAATTGCAGTTCATGGTCGCCTCGACCTTCCCGCGCGCCGAGGCGCAGGAGCGGCTCTACCGCGACGTGCTGGACGCGGCGCGTGGCAAGCCGGTCACCTTCCGCACCATCGACATCGGCGGCGACAAGGTGCTGCCCTACTTCAAGGGCGCTGTCCAGGAAGAAAACCCTGCGCTCGGCTGGCGCGCGATCCGGCTGACGCTCGACCGGCCGGGTCTGCTCAGGACCCAGATCCGCGCTCTGCTGAAGGCCTGCGGCGGGCGCGAACTGAAGCTGATGCTGCCGATGGTGACCGAGCTCGGCGAAATCGCCCAGGCGCGCGAGATCATCGACCGCGAAGTGCGGCATCTCTCCCGCTTTGCCCACCATCTGCCGACCAGCCTCAAGGTGGGCGCCATGCTGGAAGTGCCGTCGCTGCTGTTCCAGCTCGACGAGTTGATGAAGGCGGTCGATTTCGTCTCGGTCGGCTCCAACGACCTGTTCCAGTTCGTCATGGCGGTCGATCGGGGGAACACGCAGCTCTCCGACCGCTTCGACACGCTGTCGACGCCGTTCCTGCGGGTTCTGAAGCAGATCGCCGACGCCGGGGTTCGCAACCACACGCCGGTGACGCTGTGCGGCGAGCTTGCCGGAAAACCCATTTCCGCCATGGCGCTGATCGGCCTCGGCTACCGCTCGATCTCGATGTCTCCAGCCTCGATCGGCCCGGTCAAGGCGATGTTGACCGAACTGCCACTGGAGGAATTGGAGGCTTTCTTTGCCGACAATCTGATGGCGCCAGCTCAAGGGCTGCCGATGCGGGCGCTGCTGCAGGCCTTCGCCGACGACCGCTCCATCCCGCTATAGCATTAGCCATGGTCAATCTTCCCCGCGAGCGTATGGATCAGGTCGTCAAGCGTTTCGAGATGCTCGAAGCGCAGATGTCGGCCGGCCCGGCAGCCGATGCCTATGTGAAGATGGCTTCCGAATATGCCGAGCTGCAGGACATGGTGGCCAAGGTCAGGGAACTGCGCTCAGTCGAGCGCGAGCAAGCCGACCTCGAGGCGATGCTTGCCGACAAGGGCACCGACGCCGAGATGCGGGCCCTGGCGGAGGCAGATTTGCCGGGCGTCGAAGCGCGAATCGAAGAGCTGCAGAAGGACATCCAGATCCTGCTGTTGCCCAAGGACGCGGCCGACGACAAGAACGCCATCCTTGAAATCCGCGCCGGCACCGGCGGCGATGAGGCGGCATTGTTCGCCGGCGACCTGTTTCGCATGTATGAGCGCTATGCCGCCGAACGCGGCTGGCGCTTCGAGACGGTGTCGGCCAGCGACGGCGACGCCGGCGGCTTCAAGGAAATCATCGCCACCATTTCCGGTAGGGGAGTCTTTGCCAATCTGAAGTTTGAATCCGGCGTGCACCGCGTGCAGCGCGTGCCGGCGACCGAGGCCAGCGGGCGCATCCACACTTCGGCGGCGACGGTTGCCGTACTGCCGGAGGCCGAAGAGGTCGACATCGACATTCGCGCCGAAGACATCCGTATCGACACGATGCGCGCCTCGGGTTCGGGCGGCCAGCACGTCAACACCACCGATTCTGCGGTGCGCATCACCCATTTGCCGACCGGCATCATGGTGGTGCAGGCGGAGAAGTCGCAGCATCAGAACCGGGCGAAAGCCATGCAGATTCTGCGTGCGCGGCTTTACGACCTCGAGCGCAGCAAGGCGGACGAGGAGCGCTCGGAGTCACGCAAATCGCAGGTTGGTTCGGGCGACCGTTCGGAGCGCATCCGCACCTACAACTTCCCGCAGGGCCGCCTTACCGACCATCGTATCAACCTGACGCTCTACAAGCTCGACCGGGTGATGATGGGCGAGCTCGATGAGGTCATCAATGCGCTGATCGCCGACCATCAGTCGAAGCTGCTCGCCGATATCGGCTTCGATGGCTGACATGTTGCCCGGCGCGCTCGGGCCGTTGTTGCGGGTGGCGCGGGAGCGGCTTGCCGCGGCCGGCCTTTCCGACCCGGCGCTGGATGCCAGGCTTATCGTCGAGCATTTTTCCGGCACGGACCGTACGCAGGCGATCGCCGACCCGCAACGGACGGTCGATGCGGGTGCGGTTGCCGCAATCGGCGCTGCTCTGCAGCGCCGCATGGCCGGCGAACCGGTTCACCGCATCCTCGGGTTTCGCGAGTTTTACGGCCTGCGGCTGTCGCTGTCGCCGGAAACGCTGGAGCCGCGGCCGGACACCGAAACGCTGGTCGAGGCGATCCTGCCTTTTGCCGGCGCGACGGCCGAAAGGCTGGGGGAATGCCGTATCCTCGATCTCGGCACCGGTACCGGCGCGATTGCGCTGGCGCTGCTCAGCGCGGTTCCGGCCGCGACCGCCACCGGGGTCGATATTTCACAAGACGCGCTGGCAACCGCGATACGTAATGCCGAGCAACTCGGACTCGCCGGCCGGTTCGTGGGGCTGCATTCCGACTGGTTCGAAAAAGTTTCGGGCCGATACCATGTAATTGCCGCAAACCCTCCCTATATATCGTCTGGAGACATTGGAAATCTGCAGGACGAAGTCCGCGATTTCGATCCGCACAGAGCCCTTGATGGCGGTGTGGACGGTCTTGGCCCCTACAGGATCATCGCCGCCGAGGCGGCAAAGTTTCTGGAAGCAGAAGGCAAGATAGCGGTCGAGATCGGCCACTCGCAGCGCAATGAGGTCAGAGACATATTCGCGGCAGCCGGCTACAGGCTGGCCGGGGCATTCGTCGATCTTGGCGGAAACGACAGGGTTCTTATGTTTGAACAGGGAAAGCCTTGATGCAGTGCAAAAAAGCGCTTGGCAATGCCGGGGAATGCGGCTAGGGTCCGCCCTAACCGGATGAGACGAAGCAGGCAGTGCTCTTAGCGATTCGGTTTTCCTTGGAAATAGCTGCCTTCTTGCGCAAACGACGCCCAAGCTTCGTGCGGGAATCGTCCGGCAAGTGATGTAACCGGAACGGGATGACACGTGGCGCCAACGCAATTGATGCGGGCGAACGCCGGTGAAGAAACGAAACGGCTGGCTGCATGAGCGCCTCCGTTCGTGAAACGTTTTTCGAAAATTTCAAAATGAAGAGAGTCTTATGAGGCCACAACAGCAGAACAGGCGCATGCGCGGTCGCAACAACAATGGCGGCGGCGGTGGCAACAACAATAACAACAACAACAACCGCAAGGGCCCAAATCCCCTGACGCGCAACTACGAGAGCAACGGCCCGGACGTGAAAATCCGTGGATCGGCTCAGCAGATCGCCGAAAAATACGCCACTCTGGCCCGTGATGCGCAAAGCTCCGGCGACCGGGTTATGGCGGAAAATTACCTCCAGCACGCCGAGCACTACAACCGCATCATTGCCGCCGCACAGGCGCAGATGCCGATCCAGAATGCCCCGCAGAACCGCGACGAATTCGACGACGATGAAGATCGCGACGATTTTGACAATGCCGGCAGCGGCAATGGCGGCGAGACGCAAGCGCCGATGGCGAACCACGGCAACGGTCCGCAGCCGACGATTGAGGGCACGCCGGCCGAACTCGCATACGGCCAGGAAAACGGCCGCGAGAACAACAGTGGCCGTGACAATAATGGCCGTGACAATAATGGCCGCAACAACAACGGCCGCGACAACAATGGCCGCAACCGTGACCGCCGCCCCAATGGCGGCTATGGCCAGAACGACCAGCGTGGCGACTTTGCCCAGCGTGGCGAGCAGAACGGCCAGCGCGGCGACCAGCAGCGCTTCACCGAAACCCCGGCACAGGCGGAAACCGTTTCCGCGGTTGAGCCCGAAGCCGAGAGCGGTTTCTCCGAGTCGGCGCCGCTGTACGAAAACCTGTCGCCGGCGGCTCTTGCCGCCCGGGCCGAACTCAATGAGGCAGCCGCCGAGAGCGGCGCTGCCCGTCGCCCGCGGCGTCCGCGCCGCCCGCGCAACAATGCCGATCAGGTCGGTGACGAACAGTCTGGTGGTGGCCAGGTGGTGGATGGCGCCGGCGAGACCGCTGCCGCTGTTGACGTGGTTGATGCGGCGCCGGCCGAAAGCCCTGCCGGCGACCCGTTCGCCGTCGACGCCAACAACTGACCCACAAGACATAAGTCGATGAAACGGCGGAGAGAGATCTCCGCCGTTTTCGTTTGCTCGGCCATGCAATATCATCAGCCGGACGTCTTGAGCGGCAATGGCTTGCGCCCCATATCTGGCGTGAACTGGACCCGGCTCGGATGAGCGGGTCCGTCACCGCAATCTGATCCGGTGCCGCAAAGCGGGCCGGTGATGGAAGGAGACAGATATGAACCTCGAAAAATACTCCGAGCGCGTCCGCGGATTCATTCAGTCCGCCCAGACCATGGCGCTCTCGCGCAATCACCAGCAATTCACTCCCGAACATATGCTGAAGGTCCTCGTCGATGACGACGAGGGGCTGGCCGCCTCGCTGATCGAGCGCGCCGGCGGCAACGTGCGCGACGTCAAGCTTGGCGTCGAGACCGCCCTTGAGGCCATGCCCAAGGTGGAAGGCGGCAACGGCCAGCTTTATCTGGCGCAGCCGCTGGCCAAGGTGTTTTCGACCGCCGAGGAATTGGCCAAGAAAGCCGGCGACAGTTTTGTCACGGTCGAGCGGCTGCTGCAGGCGCTGGCGATGGAGAAGTCGGCCAAGACGGCCGATATCCTGTCCAAGGCCGGCGTCACAGCGCAGGCGCTGAACCAGGTGATCAACGACGTCCGCAAGGGCCGTACCGCCGATTCGGCGAGCGCCGAGCAGGGCTATGACGCGCTGAAGAAATACGCGCGCGACCTCACCGCCGATGCCCGCGCCGGCAAGCTCGACCCTGTGATTGGCCGTGACGACGAGATCCGCCGCACCATCCAGGTGCTGTCGCGGCGTACCAAGAACAACCCGGTGCTGATCGGCGAGCCGGGCGTCGGCAAAACGGCGATCGCCGAAGGTCTGGCGCTGCGCATCGTCAATGGCGACGTGCCCGAATCGCTGAAGGACAAGCAGTTGATGGCGCTCGACATGGGCGCGCTGATTGCCGGCGCCAAATATCGCGGCGAGTTCGAGGAGCGGCTGAAGGCCGTGCTCAACGAAGTCACCTCGGCGGCCGGCGGCATCATCCTGTTCATCGACGAGATGCACACGCTGGTCGGCGCCGGCAAGGCCGATGGCGCCATGGACGCTTCGAACCTGTTGAAGCCGGCGCTGGCGCGCGGCGAACTGCACTGCGTCGGCGCGACCACGCTCGATGAATACAGGAAGCATGTCGAGAAGGACGCGGCCCTTGCCCGCCGGTTCCAGCCGGTCTTCGTCAACGAGCCGTCGGTGGAAGATACCGTGTCGATCCTGCGTGGCCTGAAGGAGAAGTACGAGCAGCACCACAAGGTGCGCATCTCGGATTCGGCGCTGGTCGCGGCGGCGACCTTGTCCAACCGCTACATCGCCGACCGTTTCCTGCCGGACAAGGCGATCGACCTTGTCGACGAAGCCGCGTCGCGGCTGAGGATGCAGGTCGATTCCAAGCCCGAGGCGCTGGACGAAATCGATCGCCGCATCATGCAGCTCAAGATCGAGCGCGAGGCACTGAAGGTCGAGAAGGACGAGGCGTCAAAGGACCGGCTCGCGCGTCTCGAAAAGGAACTCGTCGGCCTCGAGGAGGAATCGACCGAGATCACCGCCAAATGGCAGTCGGAGAAGCAGAAGCTTGGCCTCGCCGCTGACCTCAAGAAGCAGCTCGACGCGGCCCGCAACGACCTCGCCATTGCCCAGCGCAAGGGTGAATTCCAGCGCGCCGGCGAGCTTGCCTATGGCAAGATCCCGGAACTGGAAAAGAAGCTGAAGGAAGCCGAAGCCCAGGACGGCAAGGCCGGCATGGTCGAAGAGGTGGTCACGCCCGACCACGTCGCCCATATCGTGTCGCGCTGGACCGGCATTCCGGTCGACAAGATGCTGCAGGGCGAGCGCGACAAGCTGCTGCGCATGGAAGACGAGATCGGCAAGCGAGTCGTCGGCCAGGGCGAAGCGGTACAGGCGGTGTCCAAGGCCGTGCGTCGTGCCCGGGCCGGGCTGCAGGATCCGAACCGGCCGATCGGCTCGTTCATGTTCCTCGGACCGACCGGCGTCGGCAAGACCGAACTGACCAAGGCGCTGGCCAATTTCCTGTTCGACGACGAGAGCGCTATGGTGCGCATCGACATGTCGGAATACATGGAGAAGCACTCGGTCGCCCGGCTGATCGGAGCGCCTCCCGGTTATGTCGGCTATGAGGAAGGCGGTGCGCTGACCGAAGCGGTGCGGCGCCGGCCCTATCAGGTCGTGCTGTTCGACGAGATCGAGAAGGCGCATCCGGATATCTTCAACGTGCTGTTGCAGGTGCTCGACGACGGGCGGCTGACCGACGGGCAGGGCCGCACGGTCGACTTCCGCAACACGCTGATCGTCATGACGTCGAACCTCGGCGCCGAATATCTGGTCAATCTCAGCGAAGAGCAGGACGTCGATGCCGTGCGCGACGAGGTTATGAGCGTGGTGAGAGCCTCGTTCAGGCCGGAGTTCCTCAACCGCGTCGACGAGGTGATCCTGTTCCACCGGCTGCGCCGGCAGGATATGGGCCGCATCGTCGAGATCCAGCTCAAGCGGCTGGAAAGCCTGCTAGCCGACCGCAAGATCACACTGTCGCTCGACCAGGATTCGATCGACTGGCTGGCGGCGAAGGGCTACGACCCGGCCTATGGCGCGCGGCCGCTGAAGCGGGTGATGCAGAAGGACCTGCAAGATCCGCTGGCGGAAAAAATCCTGCTTGGCGAGATACTCGACGGCTCGACCGTCAAGGTCACCGCCGGCTCCGACCGGTTGAATTTCCGGTCCAGGCCCACTGTGGTGCCGACCGACGCGGCAGCCTGATCCAACGCCGCGCGTCCGACCGGACGCGCGGCATTTTCTTATGAAACAACAATCCTTTGACGGGGGTGCAGATGACGCTGGACGACTACAACAGCTTCTGCGCCTCGCTGCCGCAGACGACGCACGTCGTGCAGTGGGGCGGGGCCGATGTCTGGAAAGTCGGTGGCAAGGTCTTCACCATCGCCGGCCATGACCGGGAGGGTGGCGTCTTCGTCACCTTCAAATGCTCTGAAATGGCTTATGACGTGCTGAAGGATCAGCCCGGCTGCCGGCCGGCGCCCTATCTCGCCTCGCGCGGCATGAAATGGATCCAGCGTCAGACAAGCCAGAGCATGGATGATGATGCGCTGAAGGACTATCTCGGCGAAAGCCACCGCCTCGTCGTCCTCAAGCTGACGAAGCAGACGCGCAAGGAATTGGGCCTGTAGCAACCAGTAATCCGCCATCTTCATGCCCGGTTCATGTTGGAAAGCTTATGTTGTGGTTTGCTGGCGAAGGGGTTTGCCTGCAGGCTTTTGACGATCAGGGCGTTCCTTGCGCATCCAAACGGTGGCGAGAACGTTCTGGTGGGAACACTGCCGGGCGGCGGCAATTACGCATGACCCCGAAAATCGAAATTCGATTTTCGGAAAGGATCATGCGCAGACATGAAGTGTTACAGCGTCCTTTGCGCGTCCAAACGGCCGCGCGGCGCTGTAAGTACCGGAGAGTTTGACCACCATGTTCCGCACGATCCTTGCCTTTTCGGTGCTCGCCGCCGGGCTGCTCACGTCCAGCGCCATGGCATCGCCGACTGTGGACAACGCACTGCCGGCCGTCCGCGCCGCCGATAGCGGCGGCATTGTGCTTGCCCAGGACGGCAATCTCGACATCTATTACGACGCCAGGGGCAACCGCGTCATCGTCGATGCCGAGACCGGCAAGGTCATCGCCATCCAGCCGCCGCAGACCAGGCTCGACCGCCGCGCGCTGCGCCGGGAAATGCGGGCACGTGAGCTTGGACGCGCACCGGTCGAAGACGACGACCGCTACTATCTCGACGATCCCGAAGACATGGCGCGTTTCCGCCGCAGGCAACTGGGCGATCAGGGACGAATCCCCGGCCCGCCGGTTGATGAATACGATCCTGAAAGCGACAGATTCCTGGGGGCCGCTCCGCAGGATGATGCCAATGACAGCGACACCTATCCGGAAGCGCCGAAATCCGCTGAACCGCGGCCCGTCAAGCGCCAGCCGCTGAACGAAGCCTCTATCGATCCCGCCGAACCGGCGGCGCCCGCCGGCCAGGCCGCGCTGCCGCCGAAAGCCGGTGGCAAGACCGTGGTCGATCCCTCGCTTTCACTCGGCGCACGCCAGGATGTAGCCGCCTTGCAGGTGCTGCTCGACCGCGCCGGCGCTTCACCCGGCGTCGTCGACGGGCGCTTCGGCTCCAATGTCGACAAGGCGCTTGCCGCCTATAACCAGATCACCGGCAGCAATCTGCGCTCGACCGACGCGGTCGGCATCCAGGCTGCGCTGGCGCAAACCGGTGGCGATGCTTTCGCCAATTATACGATCACGCCCGAAGACGCGGCCGGGCCTTATGTCGCCTCGATACCGGAGGATTACAGCCAGAAGGCGCAGCTCGACCGCATGGCTTACACCTCCGTCACCGAAGCCTTGGCCGAACGGTTCCACATGGACGAGAACTACCTGAAGGGGCTCAATCCCGAGGCCGACTTCAGCCGTCCCGGCACCATCATCAAGGTCGCCAATTTCGGCAGGCTGGTGGCGACGCCGGTTGCCCGCATCGTCGCCGACAAGGACAAGAAGCAGGTGTTCGCCTATGACGCCGGTGGCAAGCTGGTCGCGGCCTATCCGGCCACCATCGGTTCAGCCGACACGCCCTCGCCGACCGGCACCCATACGGTGTCGCGCGTCGCGCTCGATCCGAACTACACCTACAACCCCAGCATCAATTTCAAGCAGGGCCAGAACGATAAGATCCTGACCATCCCGCCGGGTCCGAACGGCCCGGTCGGCTCGGTGTGGATTGCGCTGGACAAGCCGACCTATGGCATTCACGGCACGCCCGATCCCTCCAAGATCGGCAAGACCGAAAGCCATGGCTGCGTGCGCCTGACCAACTGGGATGCGCGTGAACTGGCCAAGCTGGTGTCGCCGGGCGTCACCGTCGAGTTCGTCGGCGGTCCCTCGGCCGATGATGTTGCGGAGCAAGTGAGCGCTCCAGCGCAGTGATGTCGGCCTGCCCATAAGGCAGGCCGACATCTAAGCTGGATTCATGAGCGCAGGGCGCTGGCTGGTTGTTGCCGGCCCGCAACAAGTCTAAGCAGGCGCTGATGAAGTCTCCGAGTGAAGCCGCAGCCGTTCCCCTGACCAGGTCGCTTTCCAACGGTACATTTTGCCCGCAGTCGCAGCGCAAGTTCGTGCTGGTTGCGGCGATCCTTGCGTCAGCGCTCGGCTTCATCGACGGGTCGATCCTGGCCATTGCCATGCCGGCAATGCGCGTCGACCTCGGCGCCAGCCTGGCCGAGGTCCAGTGGATTTCCAACGCCTATGCGCTGACGCTGTCGGCGCTGATTCTGGCCGGCGGCGCCGCCGGCGACCGGTTTGGCCTCAGGCGCGCCTTCGTTGCCGGCATTGCGTTGTTCATCGTCGCTTCGCTGGCCTGCGCGGTGGCGCCGAATGCGCTGGTGCTCATCGCCTTTCGCGCCATTCAGGGCCTTGGTGCGGCGATCATGGTGCCGGGCAGCCTCGCCATCATCGCCAAGGCCTATCCGAAGAAGGAGCGCGGCCGGGCGATCGGCATCTGGGCCGCCGCCTCGGCGCTGACGACGGCGCTCGGTCCAGTGCTCGGTGGCTTCGTCCTGTCGGCCTTTGGCGGCGGTATCTGGCGGGCGATCTTCGCCGTCAACCTGCCGCTCGGGCTGATCTCGATCTATCTCCTGCTGGCCAAGATTCCCGCCGACGCGCCGACGGAGAAGCGAAGCCTCGATCTCGGCGGCGCCGCTCTCGCCACGCTTGCCTTCGGGGCGCTTGCCTACGGACTGACCTCGATGAGCGCCGAAGGCAGCGGGCTGATGTCGGGGCCGAGCATCGCCGCAGGCGCCGTGCTGCTTATCATCTTCATCGTCTTCGAGCTTCGGCAGCGCGAGCCGATGATCGATCTCAAGCTGTTTCGGATCGGCGCCTTCGCCGGCGCCAACCTCGCCACCTTCTTCCTGTATTTCGCGCTGTCGGCCAATCTGTTCTACCTGCCGATGCTGTTGATCGCCGGATGGGGGCTGAGCACCAAAGAGGTCGGTTTCATCTTCCTGCCGCTGTCGGCGTTGATCGCGCTGCTGTCGGGTCTCGTCGGCCAGTGGTCGGATCGCATCGGTCCGCGTTTTCCGATCGCCAGCGGCTGCCTGGTGGTCGCCATCGCCTTTGCCGGGCTGGCTTTGCTCACTCATGCCGGCATGCACAATTTCTGGACCGGTATCTTTCCGCTGATGGCGGTGATGGGGCTCGGCATGGCGCTGGTGGTGTCGCCGCTGTCGACGGCGGTCATGACCGCGGTCGAGGACAAGGATACCGGCGCCGCTTCCGGCATCAACAATGCGGTTTCGCGCATTGGCGGGCTGATTGCTGTGGCGGCGATGGGCTCGCTCGCGGCCTGGGTCTATTCGACGATGCTCGATACCAGCGTCAGGCCGGGCATTCCGGGGTTCGGAGAACCGGCATTGGCCGGCCTGGCGTCAGACCTTGATGCAACACGGCTCGCCGCCAGCGATGCGGCGTTCGCGGCCGTGTCGACAGTGACGGCCGTGCTTTGCCTCCTTGCCGCTATTATCGCCTGGGCCACCGTTTCGGGGCAAAAGCTGCCTTGGTCACGAGCCGAAGAGGAGCAGTCGACCTGATTCGGAGCCGACCCGATTCGGAATGCTCTGATGGGGCGATTATGATTCGCCGGCGTCGAGTGTGACGGCTTAAAGCGCGTCGCGCTGAAACGGATTCATACGACGCGCTTTAAGTCTTTGTTTTGACACATGTCCTTGTCCCAGAGCCGCGGCACACTTCTGGGCGACATGCATTAGCCTTCGATCTTGGCGCTCGCGACCTTCAGCGGATTGCTGTCTTCCTGCTTGAGCAGTTCATCGATGCGCTCGCGCTCGCGCTTGAAAGCGACCAGGTCGTCGCCCTTCAGCACCTTGCCGACCGGCAGACGCACGCGCATCGGGTCGACCTTGGTGCCGTTGACGATCAGCTCGTAGTGAAGATGCGGACCGGTGGAGAGGCCGGTCTGACCGAGGAAGCCGATGGTCTGGCCCTGGCGGACATGAACGCCCGGTTCGATGC